>JAFXBH010000082.1 GCA_017521875.1 Oscillospiraceae bacterium | reverse complement strand
TACGGTGGAAGGTGGACGTGTGGCTGCTGCCGTGCAGCTACAGGCGCTTGCCCATCCGGAAGTGGCTTTCCAGTTCCTGCGGGACGGGAAACAGGTGCTGTCCACTCCCGGAAATGGCGGGCTGGAAGCTGCTGTCTATTGCGTCTACGGCCGGGAGTGTGCCCGGATGGCAAAGGTGGAAAGCCGCTGGGAAAGCTATTCCCTCACCGGTTTTGTATCCAAGCCCACCGATGCACGGCCCAGCCGGAATTTGCAAACCTTCTTTGTAAATAACCGACCTGTCAAATCCAAGCTGCTGGTGTCTGCTCTGGAAGAAGCCTACCGCAATCAGATCATGGTGGGTAAATTCCCGGCCTGTGTGCTGCACCTGACACTGCCTGCCAATACGGTGGATGTAAATGTCCATCCTGCTAAAACGGAAGTGAAATTCTTAAACGAAAAGGCAGTCTTTGACTGTGTGCATTACGGTGTACTGGGTGGACTGAACAAAGCCTCCGACCGGCCGCAGGTGCAATTTAAATCTACCCCTGTTGCTCCTGTTCAACCTGCCCCCAAGGCTACCGCTCCCAAGCAGGAGAATTTCTTCCGTACCATGAATGCCCAAGAGTATAAGGCTTTCACCTCTGCTATCAAGGAGGCTCCCAAGCCCTCTCCTATTGCCGCTGCCGCCACGGCATTGGCGGTGGAAGAAACATTCCTGCCCCCCATTCGGGAACATGTGATTCTTCCCACTCCTGCCCCGGCGGCTAAGCCTACTCCGGTGGTACAGGCTGCACCCATCCCTGCAGAAGAGCCGGAGCAGACGGTAATAGCCAATGTTCCTACCGACCTGCCGCCCCGGTATGTGGGTGAACTATACAACAGTTACATCATTGTGGAGCAGGGCGAAGAGGCCTATCTGATTGACAAGCACGCCGCCCACGAACGGATTCTTTTTGAAAAACTGAAAGCCAATCAGGAGACCATTTCTTCTCAGGCTTTACTCACCCCGGTGGCCCATCGGACCAGTGCAGACAGCGCCGCCATCTTACTGGAAAACTCCGCTCTTTTGGAAGAACTGGGTTTTGAAATTCAGGAGTTTGGTGAGAACACCCTGTTGATTCGGCAGATTCCTATGGATCTGGACGACGGACAAGCCGCCGATGCCTTGGAAAATTTGGCAGCAGATCTGCTGAATGGCCGCAAAGAGAGAAAAGACAGTGTGCGGGACGAACTGCTTCATACTGTGGCTTGCAAGGCCGCCATTAAGGCTGGCTGGCAGAGCAGCGAAGCAGAACTGAAACACCTGGCAGAGCAGGTACTCTCCCGGGAGGATTTGAAGCACTGTCCCCACGGCAGACCCATCTGCATTACCTTAAGTAAAAAGCAACTGGAAAAGCAATTCAAGCGGAGTTAACCTATGAACAACATCATTTGCATTGCCGGGCCGACCGCTTCCGGCAAGACTGCCCTATCCATCGCCCTTGCCAAGGAACTTTGTGGTGAAGTCGTCTCCTGCGACTCTATGCAAGTCTACAAGCGCATGGATATCGGCACTGCCAAACCTACTACAGACGAAATGGCCGGTATCCCCCATCACATGCTCTCTGTGGCAGAGCCTTGGGAGGATTTTTCCGTAGGAAAATACTGCGCTATGGCAACGCCCATTGTGGACGATATTCTCCATCGGGGTAAAACTGCCATCATTGTCGGTGGAACCGGGCTTTATATGGATGCCCTTGTCAAGGGTAACGACTTTGCGCCTGTGCCGTCCACCGGTCGCCGGGAGGAATTGGAATCGCTGGCAAAGGAACGGGGCATCGAGGCTGTGATTGAAAAACTCCGGGCCGTTGACCCGGAATCGGCAGACCGTCTTCACCCCTCTGATCAAAAACGGATCATTCGGGCAATGGAAGTCTATCTGGAAACCGGTGAGACGATCACGGAACACAACCGGAAAACCCAGTTGATTCCGCCCCGGTATTCCCCTGTGTGGTTTGCATTGGAAGATGCCGACCGGGCAGATCTGTATGACCGGATCGACCGGCGGGTAGAAACAATGCTGGAACAAGGCCTGATCAAGGAAATTCAAGACCTTCTTGCAGAGGGTGTGCCGGAAAAATGCACCGCTATGCAAGCCATTGGCTACAAGGAATTTGTAGATGCCTTACAAGGCCGCAGTTCCATGGAGACCGCCACCGCGCTGGTGCAGCAATCCTCCCGGAAGTATGCCAAACGGCAACTGACCTGGTTTCGACGGAATCCCGCTATCCACTGGCTCAGAAGAGAAAAAAACGAAGGCAATGACCAAATTCTTGCAGCCGCCCGACAAATTCTAACATAATTTGACAAGTGAAAAATGATAAGATTTGTGTATCCCAAAAGAAAGAAGGAATACATATGTCTGATTCTATCAATCTACAGGAAGCCATCCTCAGTGAGGTGCGGAAGGACAAGATCCCCGTTACCCTATTTTTGATGAATGGCTTTCAGCTCCGGGGCACCATTACCGGTTACGACAACTTCGTTGTGGTGCTGGTAAGCGATGGCAAGCAACAGATGATCTACAAACACGCCATCTCCACCCTCGCCCCTATGAAGCCGATAAAAGCAGTGTAGCAAAAAAGCGGCGGAGCAATGCTTCGTCGCCTTTTTGTGCCTGGGCTGTTTCGGTTCCAGTCCTAGAGAAAGAAGGTATTCTATGTCTATTACCAAAAATGTTGCACGAATCAAAAACGATATCATACAAGCCGCCATTGCCGCTGGCCGGGATCCTAAGGAGATATCTCTTTGCGCCGCCACCAAAATGAATGACTCTGCCGCTGTGCGGGAAGCCATTTTGGCCGGGGTGGACTGTTGCGGAGAAAACCGGGTGCAGGAACTGACCTTGAAACAGTCTCAAAACGCCTACGAAGGCGCCCCTGTCCACTTCATTGGACACCTGCAGACCAATAAGGTGAAGCAGGTAGTGGGAAAAGTAGACCTGATTCAAAGTGTGGACTCCCTGCGTTTATTGGAAGCCATTCACAAAGAGGCAGCAAAGCAGGGAATTTGTCAGGATATCCTGCTGGAAGTGAATGTAGCCAACGAAGCCAGTAAGTCGGGTTTTCTGCCGGAAGAGGTGGATTCCGTCCTCTCTAAGATGGGTGAATTTCCCGCAATTCGGGTACTTGGATTTATGGCAATCCCCCCAATTTGCCAAAATTCGACAGATAATCACAAATTTTTTCAAAAAATGTATAACCTTTCTGTTGACATAAGGGCAAAAAAATACGATAATGTATGTGTCAATATATTGTCTATGGGTATGTCCGGAGATTATGCAGATGCCATCGCCTGCGGCAGTACGATGATTCGCGTGGGTACGGCAATTTTTGGCGCCCGGAATTATTCATAGTTCGCTCCCTAAAATCCGGAGCGTGAACATATTAGGAGGATATAGATATATGAGTTTTTGGGATAATGTAAAAAAGTTTACCCAACCCTATTCCGAAGAGGATTATGACGATTTCTACGAAGAAACCGATGAATACGAAGAAGAAGTGCAGGAGACCGCTCCCCGTGGCCGTCGCACCTCTCCCTTCTCTTCTGCTGCTGCCGCTCCCGAGGCTGCTCCCGCAACCGCACCTTCCGCCGGTTTCAGCGGTCAGGTGGTCAACATGAGTTCCGGCAAGCAGGAAGTTGTACTGTTCCACGCAAAAACTTTTGACGATGCCGCCAAGGCCGCAGATGAACTGCGCAAGAGAAAGGCTGTCATTCTGAATATGGAAAATGTGGACAAGTCCCTGACCCGTCGGGTTGTGGATTTCCTGTCCGGCAGTGTATATGCCCTGGACGGCAGCGTGAAGAAAGTTGCACAGGCTACATATCTGTTCTGCCCCCACAATATGGATGTTGTCGGTGATTTGGAGACCATCCACTCTGAGACCGACAGTTTCCTGTAATCCTGCTACAGAAAGGATACCGTTATGTTTACACCCCAACAAATCGAGCAGATTTCTTTCAGCCGTGCCACTTTCGGTGGTTATGATGTACAGTCTGTTGATGAACTGCTGGAGCCTTTGACCGAGGATTATATCACTCTGTACAAAGAAAATGCTCTGCTGAAAAGCAAAATGAAAGTACTGGTTAGCAAGTTGGAAGAATACCGTGCTAACGAAGCCAGTATGAAAGACGCCATCGTCAATGCCCAAAAAACCTGCGATCTGATGGTAAAAGAAGCCGAGGCCAAGTGTACGCAGATGCTCACCGATGCCAATGCTGCTGCCATTGAGAACGCCAAGCACGCAGATGCTATGATTGCTGCAGAAGAAGCCCGGGTTGAGGCTGCCAAGAAGACTGCCGCCGAGAAGATCGACGCTCTGAAGGAAGAGATTGCCTCTTGCATCAAGGCTTTGGATCGGATCAAGGCTGCCAATCTGCCCACAAACACACCTTCCGGTGCGT
>JAFXBH010000081.1 GCA_017521875.1 Oscillospiraceae bacterium | reverse complement strand
CATCTTTTCCACTGCGTATTGCAGCAGTTCCGTTGCAAGTTCCGAAGCAGAAGATGCGTACGGCTCATGCAGATTCACGACTACCGGATTGATATAATCTGCGGCGCGGCGATGATGGTCCAACACACAAACTTTGGAAATTGCCTCAAGAAGATGAAGGTCCTCGACCTGATCCGGGCGATTGGTATCCACCACCACCAAAATACTTCCATTGTCACACAGCAGCAGCGCGTCCTGGCTGGAAACGAATACATCCTGATATTCCGGAACTGCCCGGATTTCTTCAATGAGACGCTCAGCGGAATTATTATTCAGATCCAAAACAATGCTGACTTTTTTACCTTTTTTGCGGCACATACAGCAGATGCCCATAGCAGCGCCCACAGCATCCAGGTCGGCATTCTTATGCCCCATGACGAAGACCTGACTACTTTGTCCGATCAGTTCCATCAAAGAATTGGCTGTTACACGGGAACGCACCTTACTGCGGCGGTCGGTTTCCTTTGTTCGTCCGCCATAGAAGGAAAAGTTATATCGATCCTTGATCACAGCCTGGTCACCACCACGGCTGAGTGCCATTTCAATAGCAAGAGAGGCAAATTTAAAACTTTCCTCATAGGTGGCACCGTCTACCCCCAAGCCAAAAGAAATAGATGTCGCCAAACCGGAGGGATTGGTAATACCGTGTATATCCTCCAGAAGAGAAAATTTCTCCTCTTCTGCTTCCTTCATATCCCGCTTCTCAAAAATGAACAAGAAGCGGTTTTTTTCCATTCGGCGCAAAAGTCCGTGGTAGCCTTCACTCCATCTGGTAATGCAATCATTGATCTTGGCATCCAGTGAGGAAATGGCACCCTCCGTCATGTTCTTTGTCAGTTCCTCATAGTTGTCGATGAGGATCATGGACACCACCGGACGGGAGCGGATATACTCGTCACGCACTTGATACAGTTCCGTCAGATCCGAAAAACGCAATACACCCAGAACGGTCTTATTGGGGTCGTCCGCACGGACGATCGTACCGTAAACACGGTAACGACGGTTGAGAATAGTCACATCATAGGCATATTCGTTCTTTCCGGATATCAGCCACTCCGTGCTGAATCCCGGGATCAGGTCCGTAATGACCACTTCATGAAGGCCTTCCGTATAACCGGTAGCCTGCGCAAATAACTCATTGGCTGTAAGAATGGCTCCATCCACCACCCGGATCACTGCGGTAGGGAAAGGACTTTCCGCATTCTCCGCACCGGTTTGACGATCGGTCACTTTGGAAAGAAAATGCTGGAGTTCCCGACGAAGGCTGCGCTTTTGTCCGATATACACAAGGAATACCACAACCAGAACCAGCGTCTCTATGCCTGCAAGAAAGTACTGGCGCAACAGAAAAGCGCCCAGCACAAATCCGCACATCAGCACAAAATATACCCAAACCTGAGTGTTGAGCAACCTGCCTAATCTTTTGTTCATTCCAGTCGCCTCCTTGAAGTGGACAGAATCTCCATAGTATTCCAACTTATTCGATATTATAGCAAATCAAACGCAAAGGTGCAATACTTTTTTTCGCTATTGTCAGCCGGTATGAAATTTTATAGTATACTTTTCCCTTAAACTGTGCTATACTAGCATTG
>JAFXBH010000080.1 GCA_017521875.1 Oscillospiraceae bacterium | reverse complement strand
TAAACAGCATAGTGGGCACCTGATACCGGGCAAGGAGATTCCACAGGGTCAGGGTGTGGGACTGAATGCCGTCGGTACCGCTGATCACCAGCACCGCGCAGTCCAAAATAGGCAGAACCCGCTCAGTCTCCGGGGAAAAATCCACGTGACCCGGGGTGTCCACCAGGGTAATCTGCCGGTGTTCCGTCTCCAAAATAGCCTGCTTGGAGAAAATGGTGATACCCCGGCTTCGCTCCAGGGCGTGGGTGTCCAGAAAGGCGTCCCGATGGTCCACCCGTCCCAAGGCCCGGGTAGCGCCGCTGCAATATAAAAGGGCTTCCGACAGGGTGGTTTTTCCTGCGTCCACATGGGCCAAAAGACCAACGCTTATATTCCGTTTTCTGCATTGTTCGGCCATAAGACAACCTCCCTTTGGAAAGATTTTGTATAGGCAGAGGGCGTGTAGCCGTACCACAAGTGGAATTGTTTGGAAAAGTGCTGAATACTGGAATATCCCAGAAGGGAAGACACTTCTCCGATACTCATTTGGCGGTTGGCAAGAAGCATTTTACTCTCTTCCAGACGGATTTTTGTAATATATTTTGCCGGAGAAATCCCCAAATAGGCCTGAAACAGATTGGTCAGTTGCGATGTGCTGACATTCACCGCAGCCGCAAGGGATGGAACGGTAAGTTTTCCATAGATTTGCGAGGAGACGATTTGCAGTGCCTTGTTTATGATTTGGTGGTGCATATGCCGGACGGCCGGGGAAGCATCTCTGTGCTTTTCCGGTTGCTTTGTCTGGCGGAGAATTTGAAGAAGCAGCAATTTCAGTTGGGAATTGAGAAATTCCTCCCGCCCCGGCAGGGATTGAGAATACTCCTGCAGGATCGACTGGATGGCTCGTTGCATCTCCGGGGAGGTCTTGATCACTTGGTTATACCGATCTGAAAAATCGTAACCCTCCCACAAAAAAGAGACGGTCAGAAACTGAACTTCCTGATCGGAGTATTGCATATGCCACTGGTCCGGCCCAAATAACAACAGTTCCGTGGGGTGCAGAACCAGGTCCTGTCCTTGGCAGAAATTGTGCAGCACACCTTTCTGAATATAGACCAATTCTATAGGGGGGTGCTGTTCGCCCCGAAAGTACAGACCGTCGTGTCCCGTTTGTTGGAACAGGGTGAAGATTTCCAAATTGTACGGTGGCGGGGAAACGGTATCGGGAATCCCCTTTGCCACCTGATTTTCTGCTGTAAGCAATTGGGAAGCGCCCAGAATGGTACTGCATTTCCCCAAGGGATAAAACCCGAAACAAGTACCGGCGTATAGGGTGATCGGCCGGTCCAAATAGAATGGCTGCTGCGTCCCTTGGTCTTCAATCAGGAGAACGGTCATACCGTCTACAAAATCCCAACTGGTGTCATAAGGGAAACGGTACAGAGGAACATCGCCATTACCGGATAAGGATATGGGCCGGAACAGAGCATCCTCAGCATTATGCAGTTGCTGGATTCTGCCATAGGGCGCAAAGGAGGAATCCATAATGGGACGAATCATATCACTACCCCCAGCAATGTGGTTTCTGCTTTTTATTTTATCTATTTAACCATAATAATCAAGTGGTTTTATATAAAAAAAGAAGAAATTTATACATTTCAACACTATCTCGAGGGGTTGTCTTGCGTTCCGCAGGAAATCATTATATGATAAAACCGTGAAAAAAGTATGGACGCCAAATACACTTATGGGAGGATATTTGCAAATGGATGGGTGTTTTATTCAGGTGCTGAACAACTTTGATTTGGGGGCTACTCCCATTTCCTGCGATCGATACGGCTGCGGGCATATCAATGAAACATATTTGGTGGTGACCCAAGAGGGTAAGCGCTATATTCTGCAAAAGATCAACAATACGATTTTTAAGAATACCGATGGCCTTATGGGCAATATCGAGGCAGTTACCACCTATTTGCGGCAGCAGACCGACGATGAACGCCGGGTGATGCGGCTGGTAAAAACCAGAGCCGGTAAATCCTACCTGACCCAGCCGGACGGCAGTTGCTGGCGTGTGTATGTGTTTGTGGAAGATTCTGTTTGTTTGCAGAAGCCGGAGACACCTGCAGACTTTTATGAAAGCGCCGTAGCCTTTGGCCAGTTCCAGCAAATGCTGCAGGATTTCCCTGCGGATACATTGTACGAGATCATTCCCAATTTCCATAACACCCGGGATCGCTATCGGATCTTCCGCGAGGTTCTGCAGAAAGACCCTATGGGTCGGGCAAAGGATGTGCAGCCTGAGATCGAATTTGCGCTGGCAAGGGAGAAGGAAGCGGCCACCCTGGTGGAACTGCTGGAGGCAGGGAAACTGCCCCTGCGGGTGACCCATAACGACACCAAACTGAACAATGTGATGCTGGATGCGGAAACCAGAACGGCCCTGTGCGTCATTGACTTGGATACGGTTATGCCGGGATTGAGTTTGTATGATTTTGGCGATTCCATTCGGTTCGGCGCTGCCACCGGAGATGAAGATGAGAGACAACTGGATAAGATCGAAATGAGTCTGGAACTGTTTGAAACCTATACCAAGGGATTTTTGTCTGCTTGTCCCGGTTTGACAGAAATGGAGATCCAGATGCTTCCCATGGGCGCAAAACTGATGACGCTGGAATGTGGCGTCCGTTTCCTGACGGATTATCTGGACGGAGACCATTACTTCGCCAACAGACGGGAAGGCCAAAACTTAGATCGCTGCCGCACCCAATTCAAATTGGTGGCGGATATGGAAAACAAATGGGAGCAGATGCACGCCATCGTCCAGAAAGCCGCGCAGGGATAACCCGGGAAAGGAGAAAAGTTTATGAATCACCTTGGAATTGAAGTATCTGTTCAGAATAAGCCCCTGTTAGACCAAGCATTTATACCGATGGGTCTTTTTAACCGAGCATTTTTGAAAGGTGCCAAGAAGCCTGTCTCATTTGCCGTGGAACGGGAAAACGGTCAGATGGCCACGGTACATACCTACATTTACGGCACTGCGGAAATGGCAGAAGCCGATGGCTATTACGCCGACCGGCTGGTGAAGCGTATCCTGTGGATGCAGGGCGGTTTCCGGGTCTATGTCAGCGGCGACGAAGGCATTTATGAAAATTTGAAGAAGGCATATAGCCCTAATGGCAGCCGTGGCTTTGATGCAGATTTTATGGCCGGCGTTTACGAGCATCCCTTTGAGGTGGTGTATTGCGATGCCGTTCCCGAGGAAAAAGGAGCATCTCAGGCCGTTGGCCGTCATTTGGGCGGTTGCAGAATCGGCTTTGATGCTGGCGGCAGCGACCGTAAAGTTTCTGCGGTGGTGGACGGCGAGCCTGTTTTCTCCGAGGAAGTGGTCTGGTTTCCCAAGACCAATGCCGACCCGGATTACCACTATGACGGCATAGTATCGGCGCTGAAATCGGCAGCCGAGAAAATGCCCCGTGTGGATGCGGTTGGCGTGTCTTCTGCCGGTATCTTTATTGATAACCGCACAATGGTGGCCTCTCTGTTCCTGAAAGTTCCCAAGGACAAGTTTGACCAGAAGGTCAAGGATATCTATATCCGTGCCGTTCGGGATACCTTTGGCCCCGATGTTCCGCTGGTGGTTGCCAACGACGGTGATGTGTCTGCGCTGGCTGGCGCGATGGGCTTGGGAGAAAACCGGGTTCTGGGTATCGCCATGGGTACCAGCGAGGCTGTGGGCTATGTGGACGAAAAGGGCAATATTACCGGCTGGCTGAACGAACTGGCCTTTATGCCTGTGGATGCCAACCCCGAAGCCATGGAGGACGAGTGGTCCGGTGATATCGGCTGCGGCGTCAAATATTTCTCTCAGGACGGCGTTATCAAACTGGCCCCCAGAGCCGGCATTGCGCTGGATGAAAGCCTGTCTCCCGCAGAAAAACTGAAGGTCGTCCAAAAGTTGATGGCGGAAGACGACCCCCGTGCCGTACAGGTCTATCAGTCCATCGGCACATATTTGGGACATACGCTGGCTTACTACTATGAACTGTACGACTGCAAGCATGTACTGCTGTTGGGTCGTGTTATGTCCGGTAAGGGTGGCGATCTGATTCTGGAGGAGGCCAAGCGGGTGCTGGCAGAGGAGTATCCGGCGTGTACCGGCAAACTGTTCCCTGCGCTGCCTGATGAGAAATCCCGCCGTGTGGGTCAGTCTGTGGCTGCAGCATCTCTGCCGGAGGTGTAAACGATGATTATCGGAAATGCCAAAGTCTATATGGACGGAAACTTCCGTGATGGGTCTGTGACCATTGAAAAGGATAAGATCACGGCAATCGGAGAGGCCAATATCCCCTGTGATGTAGACGCAAAAGGAATGTATTTAGTCCCGGGTTTTTTGGATGTCCATACCCACGGCGCGATGAACGAAGACTTCTCCGACGGGAAGTGGTCGGGTCTGCAAAAGATGTCCCGCTATTATGCCGCCAACGGCGTAACCGCTTTTCTGGCGACCACAATGACCTTGAAAGAGGAAACGCTGACACCGGCAATGGAAGCGATCCGGGATTTTGTCCGGCCGGAAGATGGGGCAAAATGTGCCGGTATCCATCTGGAAGGGCCGTTCCTTTCCTATGCCAAGCGTGGCGCCCAGGCCGCAGAAAACCTGCACGCGCCGGACGCTGAGATGTTCCGTCGGCTGAATGATGCCAGCGGCAACCATGTGCGGTTGGTGACGGTGGCGCCCGAAGAGCCGGGGGCTCTGGAATTCATCCGGGAGGTATCCAAAGTCTGTACGGTTTCACTGGGACATACCACCGCTGACTATGACACGGCAGTGGCTGCCTATGAAGCAGGGGCAACCCACGCCACCCATTTGTTCAATGGTATGCCGGCCTTTGGCCATCGTGCCCCCGGTGTGGTGGGCGCTGCCTTTGACAAGGGGGCTACCGCAGAACTGATTTGCGACGGTCTGCATATTCACCCCTCTGTGATCCGTGTGGCCCACCGGCTGTTCGGTAAAAACCTGGTGGTCATCAGCGATTCCCTCCGCTGCGCAGGTATGCCCGACGGACAGTACGAACTGGGCGGTCAGCCCATTGAAATGAAGCACGGCAAGGCCACATTGCTGGGCAGTGAGACCCTTGCAGGATCTTCCACCAATCTTCTGGAGGAAGTCAGAAATCTCGTGGGCTTTGGGATCCCCCTTGCAGATGCCATCTATGCCGTTACCCAAGCGCCGGCAAAAGCGGTGGGCTTGGACCATCAGATCGGCAGGATTGCCGTTGGATTGCAGGCAGACCTGTTGCTTTTGAATGAAGACCTTGCGCTGCATAGTGTGTATATCGACGGCAAACAGGTTTCCCTATAAACACAAATATATCAGCCCGGAGGGAATCCCTCCGGGCTGAAGTTGTATTAACGGCCTAAAAATATTTTTGCGGCAGTGAGCAAGCAGAATAGCACAAAAGGGGGCTCACTGGAAAGTGAGACCCCCATTGCAGGAATTATTCGTTTTCAGGGACGTCCATTTGCTGGACAGGTGTTTCGTTGGCGGGCTGTACAACAACCACAGGGGCGTTGGCTTCGGAGACGGCCAACTTGCCGCCCAAAGCGCCCATGATCAGACTCTTGATATCAATGCCCATACCGGCGCTAATGCCCTCGGTGACCTGGGTGGTACCGTTTACAATGTCGGAGAGCAGTTTTGCGCTATTGCCGTCTCCGTACATGGTGATCTTATCTACCTTGCTGAGAGGTTCTGCAACATTCTTGGCAATTTCAGGCAGAGCAGCCATAATCATTTCGATGACAGCGGCTTCGCCGTACTTCTTCATAGCCTCAGCCTTCTTGTCGATACCTTCGGCTTCTGCCAGTGCCTTCAGCCGGATGGCTTCGGCTTCTGCTTCGCCCACTGCACGGATACCTTCGGCTTCCCGCTGGCGTTCAATCATCTTAGCCTCTGCCTCTTTGGTGCGGCGGAACAGTTCGGCTTCTGCAGCCTGCTGCGCGGCATAGCGCTCTGCATCGGCTTTGGCACGGATTTCTGCGTCCAGAGTCTGCTTGGTAACATCCACTTCCTTGGCCTTCAACTCGGCAGTGCGTTCTGCCCGGGCGATATCGGCATTGGCCGAGGAAACCTCGATAGAACGGCGCTGTTCCTGCTCCTGAATGGCATAAGCGGCATCTGCTTCCGCTTTCTTCACATCGGATTGCTGCTTCAATTCAGCCTGACGGATGGCCAAAGAGGTCTGCTTCTCAGCAATTTCCATTTCCGATTGCACCTTGGCATCGTTGGCCTGCTTTGCGGCCTGTGCCTGTGCAATGGCGATATCCCGGTCTGCCTGTGCCTTTGCCACGGCAGCACCCTTTTTGATCTGGGAGATGTTATCAATACCAAGGTCTTCGATCACATTGTTCTGGTCAGAGAAAGACTGGACATTGAAAGAGATCATCTCCAAGCCCATCTTCTGCAGATCCGGAATGGCATTTTCCTGCACCCGCTCACCAAAAGCCTTGCGGTCGGTTACCATTTCTTCCAGGCGCATCTGACCGACGATTTCACGCATATTGCCTTCCAGAGTATCCTGCACCCGGCGAATGATCATCTCTTCGTCTTCGTTCAGGAAGAACTTGGAAGCAAGGGCCATCATTTCTTCACTCTGGCCAATGCGGATCTTAACGGTGGCATCCACTTTAACATTGATGTACTCGGCGTTGGGGACATAGTCGGTAGTCTTTACATCCACGGAGAACATCTTCAGAGAAAGTTTGTCAAGACGCTCCAGGAAGGGGATTCGGATACCGGCTTTACCGATCAAGATACGGGGTTTCCGGAAGCCGGAGATCATATATGCGGTATCGGGGGGTGCTTTTACATAACCGATCAGGATAATGAAAGCCAGTAAAGCGACGATTGCGATTGCGACGAATAAAATTTCCATAGTTTTCTCCTTTCTCGTTACCTGTGTTTGACGGTTTGGCAGGGGATTCTAACGGCTTTGGGGCGGTTTCTCCTCATCCTCCGGGTCTGCTGGTTCCTGGGTGCAGATGATCCCAAGGCGGGCAGCATACTCCGGGTGTTTGGAAACCTTCTCCAGAAGCCGGCTTGTCAGGATTCTTTCTCTTATGTGCAAAAGTATCACTCCTTTGCCCAGATTTTGAAAGCCGTTTCCTGCTTATGAATGCATTATACCGGAATCCGGCAAAATAATAAATGATCAAATCCGCAAAATAAAGGGGGATAATTCTCCTGAAACAGAGAATATCTGCCGCTGGATTAGTTGCTTTTGTGGGCTTTGTACTGCTCCGGATCAATGAGACCGGTGGCCAGCATCCGTTCCGACCAAAGTTGCAGCGTTTCCACCGCGACGGAAATGCGCTCCAGTTCCTCCTGAATATAAATAAAATCTTCCAATTCATCACCGGTAATTTTGCCGTCCACGGTGATTTCAATCAGCCTTTCCTTTTGCTTGCTCATGGAGTTCAGGGATGCCAGCATTTCCAATACGATCTGCGACAGATCCTTGATCTTGACTTCCGGCACATACTGCTGACCGATGGGGCATTGGTTGGCGCAGTAATAGTTGCAGAGACTGGGGGATTTGTACTTCTGCGCCATTACCAACACTTCGTCCGGATGGGGCAGGGAACGCTCGTTTTCGATTTTTTCAATTCTCTCCGGGGAGATACTCTCCAACAGGTCTGCAGCGGATTCCCGGGTCAACTGCAAAGCCTCTCTGGTTTTGTGGTAGATATTTTTGTTTTCTTTGGTAGAAGTTCTGGCCATATCCAATATCCTCGTAAGAAAGTAAATTCTGATTTTGTTATAGGGGATGTGTTAAAAATGCTTGGGCAGCGGCAAGCAGCGCCTGCCTCTCGTTGGGCAGGTCTTCCATTTGCACCCGTTCCAACAGGCAGTGCAGGCAGAAGCCGATATCCGGCCCGGCGGAGTATCCCAATGCCAGCAAATCCCGTCCATCAATGGCCAGATCTTTCACCGTCAGGCAGGCGTCTTCTGCCAATACCTGAGACATACATTCCATCACTGCCGGCAGGTGGGAATCCTCTTGCGGTTTGCCCTGATCGGCAAATTGCAGCAGCACCAGATCCAGCAGGGCCTCTTTGGTGTAGGCGCCCATTTTCCGCCGGATCTGTTTTTTGTCCGGCTCTAAAATGTCCATATGATGGGTGATGAGAAATACCACCTGCTCCCGCAGGGCGGTAGGGGATTTCATAGACAGAAGGTAATCATTGGCCAGTTGGGCGCTGATTTGGGCGTGGCCGTAAAAATGGCCCACGCCATCTTCATCCAAAGTAAAACAGGCCGGTTTGCCGCAGTCGTGTAATAGCGCTGCCCACCGCAGCACCGGATCTTTGGAAACGGCCTCCACTACTTTCGCGGTGTGGCCGTAAACATCGTAAATGTGGTGGGGATTGTGCTGCAAAAAACCCACGCAGGGGGCAAGGGGCGGCACGACTTGCACCAAAATATCCCGGAAAATCTCCAAATCCTTGGCAGTTACCAAAGGCAGAAGTTTACATAATTCGTCAAACACCCGTTCCCGGGCCAAACTGTCCATGGTGGGCGCCAATGTTTTCATAGCCTGCAGGGTATCGTCTGTAGGGGTCAGGCCAAAACGGACGGCAAACCGGACGCCCCGCAGAATCCGCAAAGCATCTTCCGAAAAACGGGCCGCCGGTTCTCCAACGGTCCGCAAAATTTTGTTTTTTAAGTCTTCTTGTCCCCCAAAGGGGTCAATATACCCTTTGTCCGGGTGGTAGGCCATAGCATTGACGGTAAAATCCCGGCGGGCAAGGTCTTCTTCCACATTGGAAACAAACCGTACCCAGTCCGGGTGGCGGCTGTCCTGATAGCCACCTTCGGTGCGGAAAGTGGTGATCTCCACCACCTGCTTGTTGATCACAACACCGATGGTGCCGTGTTTTTCACCGCTGCGAACCAGGGTGTGATCTGCAAAGATTCCGGCAGTTTCCTCCGGTGTGGCGTTGGTACACAGGTCATAGTCGTGGGGCGTGATGCCCAGCAGGGAATCCCGGACGCAGCCGCCCACAGCATAGGCTTCAAAACCGCTTTGTTCCAAGGTGCGGATACAGTGGAGAATCATCTCCGGCAGAAACATAGGGATGCCTCCTTATAATATGGACTCTGTTTCTTCCCCGTCTTCGGGAATTTCCTCTGTGTTTCCGTCTTCTGCAGGGACGGGCAGGACACAGAAATCGGTGGCCAGCCACAAACCTGCAGACAGATAGAACAGCCAATCGCCTGCAGGGACAGCCAGCAGGCAGCAGAACAGGGTGATCCGGGAAGCGACTACATATTTCCGGCATTCTGCGTTATCCAAAGCGGCAGCGGCCCGATAGTAACAAGTCACCATCAGCAGCAGGTGAGCCAGGAGGGGGAAGATAAAGGCCTGAATCTGGGTCTCCCGAATCCACAGACGGCTATAGTAGAGGGTGCGGAGAATTAAAAATACAATCACCGCGCCGTAAAATAACACATGGGGCTGCAGTCCCTGAAACCGGCGCACCGCGGCCATGGCCATCGCGCCGGCAGACACAATGGCAAATATCAGAGTCAGGATTTGCAAAGTATCTCCCCGGAATTGGAGAGAGGACAGGACGATGCAGACCGCCCACACCAAAATTCCTGCGGCAGACAGAACAGAGCCGGGGAACTTAGGGGCGTCCAACTCTGTGGCGGGGATTTTTCGGGCGGATAAAAATGCCCATGCCAGCACGGCTGCCAGCAGCACAAAAGAGCCGATGCCGGCGAAATGATATCGGGGGAACAGACCCCGTTCGTTGGTAAGGGAAAACAGATGGGTTTGCAGAGCCATACCGGCAAAACCGGCAACCAGCGCCACCCAGGGCAATATTTTTTTCGGGGATTTATTATACATAAAAACGCCTCCTGATAGAAAACAAAACAGTATAGAAATATTATATCAGCCAGTCAAGGGGATTTCTACCCCCTGTTTTGGAAAAATTACACTTGTTTCCTTGGTGGATTCAAGGTATAATATATCCGTATTTTTGAAATTTCCCCGGAGGAGGGATGATATGGTACGGTACATCGTCTTGGCGCTGATCCTGCTGATTGCCTTGGGCGTCTGCGCCGGTGTGGACGGATTTTGCGGCCTTGGCTGGCTTTGGATCCTGCCGGTGTGTATCCTTGGCAGCGCTGTGGCCTTGATTGTTGTATATTTTTTGACTCTGTGGATCTCCAGCCTGCTGGTGAATATAGAAAAACCCCAAAAGAAGGATAACCCCTTCTACCGCTGGTTGGTGCAGACCACCGCATCTTTGGGTATTTGGATTCTGCGGATCCGTGTCCGTACCCGGGGTTTGGAGCAACTGCCCAAGTCCGGTCGGTTTATGCTGGTGTGTAATCACCTGTCCTTGCTGGACCCCTTGATTCTGCTGAATTATTGCAAGAAGAGCCAACTGGCATTCATCGCCAAGCGGGAGAGCGCCAGTATGTTCCTGGTGGGCAAACTGATGCACAGAATGATGTGCCAACTGATCAACCGGGAAAATGACCGGGAGGCTTTGAAGACCATTATTAATTGCATTCGTATGATCCAGGAAGACAAGGTGTCTGTGGCGGTATTCCCGGAGGGATACATCACCGGTGATGACCTGCTGCACCCTTTCCGCAGCGGTGTGTTCAAGATTGCCCAAAAGGCCAATGTGCCCATCGTGGTCTGCACCTTGCAGAACACCCAGGAAGTAAAGCGGAATATGCCCCATCTCCGGCATACCGATGTGGCGTTCCACCTGCTGGGCGTGATCCAGCCGGAGGATTTCGCAGGCATGACCACCGTGGATATCGGAAACAAAGTCCACGCTATGATGGCAGAAGATCTGGGCCCGGACCTGGTTTTCCAGGAAAACCCTTGATTTTAGGGGATTTAAAGGATATAATGAGACATAATTTGTAAGGCTTGGAGGAAGCAATTATGAAAAACAGCGAAAAGACACTGGATATGATCGTAACCCTGTGCAAAAACCGGGGTTATGTGTATGCCGGCTCCGAAATTTACGGCGGCCTGGCCAACTCCTGGGACTACGGCCCCCTGGGTGTGGAGTTTAAGAACAATGTGAAGAAGGCCTGGCTGAAGAAGTTTGTTCAGGAATCCGACTACAATGTGGGTCTGGATGCCGCCATTATTATGAACCCCACCACTTGGGTGACCACCGGCCACGTAGGTTCTTTCTCCGATCCTCTGGTGGACTGCAAGGGCTGCGGTTCCCGTCAGCGGGCTGACCAACTGATCTCTGCTTCCGAAAGTGGCAAACTGGTGAATGTAGATGCCATGGATACCAAGGAGATGAACGCTTTTATCGAAGAGCACGAAGATGTGGTTTGCCCGGT
>JAFXBH010000079.1 GCA_017521875.1 Oscillospiraceae bacterium | reverse complement strand
TCTTCATTCAGGTTATTCCAAAGCATATCCGCAAAGGCATCCATATCGTTATCCATTGCCACCCGCTCCGGCTCCCCCTGGAAAGTGGGAATCACAGGATTTCCGTCGCACACATAGGTGTGGATAAAGTGACCCAAGCCAGCAATTGCCGGATATTCATAGAAGAATCTTGCGCAGGCAGAGCCTTCTGCATCGGCAGATTTCAAAATAGACATCTTGTAACCGCCGTCGCCTGCCAGCAAGCCGGAAATACGAGGCGTCCAGTTAGGGCCGTCGTCCTCAAAGCAGCGGGTGCGAAGAGCGGCTTCCCAACTCTCCCCTCTGGCTAAATATTCCCAAATGGTATCGGTTTGGTCACCGTTCGTGACAATCAAACCACAGCCGGCTTCCCGGACAGGGTGATAAATAATCAAATGGGGGTCTTTCATCAGGCTGGGATCGTGGGCTTCGGTGCGGATGCCATCAGGCTCTTCCACAAAGATACGGTTGCGGCTATTGACACTGCGGCCCATGATAAAATAGGCTGCTACAGAGTGTGTACCATCGGGAGTCACGCCCAGCACGACGCCACGGCCGGGATATACATTGGTAGAAAGTTTTTCAGCAAGAGAGCCGATCTCGTAGATATTCATAGTTTGATTCCTTTCTTACAGTAAACTGCACACCTGCTCCACAGCAGCAGGTAAAATCTTCCATTCTGCTTGTTCCATGACCCGTTTTTGCAAGATTTCTGCAGTATCGCCAGGGAGAATCTCCACTGCCTTTTGCAGGATAATCTCACCACCGTCAGGGATCTCATTGACAAAGTGGACGGTCGCGCCGGTAACTTTGACGCCATAAGATAGCGCAGCCTCATGGACCCGCAGGCCGTAAAATCCTTCACCGCAAAACGACGGGATCAAAGAGGGGTGTACATTCAAAATCCGCTTGGGATAGCAAGAAGTAAAGTTTTCGGAAAGAATAGACATAAAGCCGGCCAATACGATAACATCAATACGGTGATCTGTCAGCAGTTGCTTGATACGATCCTCAAATGCCTCCTGACTGCCCAATTCCTTCTTCAGCGCAACCGCAGTTGCAATATTGGCACTGGCTGCCCGCTGCAAGGCATAGGCATTGGCATTATTGGAAATGACCAGGCAAATTTCTCCGCTTTGGATGATACCGCTGGTCTGTGCATCGATCAGCGCCTGCAGATTGGTTCCGCCGCCGGATACCAGCACGGCAATTCTTCTTTTATCCATTCCTGTTTCCCTCTTAAACGATGGTTATCTTCTCGTCGGATGTTACGATCTTACCGATCACATAGGCGGTTTCGCCGTGAGCAGCAAGAATTTCCAAAGCCTTATCTACTTCTTCTGCCTTTACAACAACGCTCATACCAACACCCATATTATAGGTATTAAACATATCCCGCTCGGGGATATTGCCGGTCTTGGCGATCATATCGAAGATGGGCAGCACACGGACTGCATTTTTCTCGATCACTGCACCAAGGCCATCAGGAATGCTGCGAGGAATATTCTCGTAAAAACCACCGCCGGTGATATGGGAAATACCCTTCACATCCACCTGCTCCAACAGAGCCAGGATGGATTTCACATAGATACGGGTGGGAACCAGCAGGGCTTCTGCTACAGACTTGCCGCCCAGTTCTTCACGGGCGGTATACAGTTCGGCAGGATTATTGTCAATATCAAACACCTTGCGGCACAGGGAGAATCCATTGGAATGGATACCGGTGGATGCCAATGCGATCATCACATCTCCTGCAGCCATACGGGTATTGTCAATCATCTTTTTCTTATCCACTACGCCAACAGCAAAGCCGGCCAGGTCATAGTCTTCCACAGGCATCAGGCCGGGATGCTCAGCAGTTTCACCGCCGATGAGGGCCGCGCCGGACTGGACACAACCTTCTGCTACACCACCTACGATGGTAGCAATCTTTTCGGGGTAATTCTTGCCACAGGCAATATAGTCCAGGAAGAACAGAGGCTTTGCGCCGCAGCAGATAATATCATTGACACACATAGCCACGGCATCGATGCCGATGGTATCGTGTTTATCCATCAGGATAGCAAGTTTCACCTTGGTACCGCAGCCGTCAGTGCCGGATACCAGAACAGGCTCTTCCATACCTGCCACATTTAGGCCAAAGCAACCGCCAAAACCGCCCACATCATCCAGGCAACCTTCATTTTTTGTGCGCTTAATATGCTTCTTCATCAGTTCCACAGACTTGTAGCCGGCGGTGATATCCACACCGGCAGCAGCGTAACTGGCAGACTGAGAATTGGTATGTTCCATAACTTCTCTCCTTTTATTCCTTGCCGTTCCAGCAGTAGGTGCAAAGTTTACAGGGATCCAAGCCAATGGCCTTAACAACACCATCCACTGTTTGGAAGCCCAAGGATGCAAATTTAAATTTTTCACAAATAGTCTGACGCATTTTCTTGCCCCGTTCTGTATTGCCGTCAGCATATTCAGCCAGATAACGGAAGCCCTCTTCTCCTTCCAGTTCCATGATCACCCGGCGGGAGATCAGGTCCATATCCGATGTGGAACGGGAGAAGTTCAGGTACTTACAGCCATACATAATAGGCGGACAGGCAGAGCGCATATGTACGGATTTTGCGCCATTTTCATATAAGAATTCTACAGTCTCCTGCAACTGTGTGCCGCGGACAATAGAATCGTCAACGAACAGCAGATTCTTACCCTTGATCAGTTCGTGGACGGGAATCTGCTTCATTTTTGCGACCTTTTTTCGATCCGACTGTTTGGCCGGTGTAAAGGAACGAGACCAGGTGGGTGTGTACTTAATAAAGGCTCTGGCAAAAGACTTGCCTGTACGGTTGGCATAACCAATGGCGTGGGGTGTGCCGGAATCCGGCACGCCACCCACATAATCCAGATCCATACTTCTCCCCTGTTCCAAATCCCGCTCGGCAATGGCCGCACCGTTACGGTAGCGCATAGCCTCTACATTAATGCCTTCGTAGGTGGAGGTGGGGTAGCCGTAGTAACTCCACAGGAACGCACATACCTTCATTTTGTCCCCGGGGGCTGCCAGTTGGATCATAGATTCGGGTGTCAGTTCCACGATTTCGCCCGGACCCAGTTCGCAGACCTTTTCATATCCCAGTTTGGTAAAAGCAAATTCTTCAAAAGAGGCGCAGTAGCCGTTTTCGTCCTTGCCGATCTGTACAGGAATTCTGCCCAGTTTATCCCGGGCAGCAATCAGACTGCCCCGGTCAGTCAGGATCAGGATATTGGATGTACCGTCAATGATGGACTGGGCATATTGAATCCCTTCCACAAAATCTTTCTTGCGGTTGATCAGGGCTGCGACCAACTCAGTGGTATTCACCCTGCCGCCGGTCATCGCATCAAAGTAACCACCCTGGCTATTCATTACCAACTGGATCAGTTCATCGGCATTGTTGATAATGCCAACGGTGGTGATTGCATAAGTACCCAAATGAGAACGGATCAGCATAGGCTGAGGATCAGAATCGCTGATACAGCCAATGACAGATGTGCCCTGCATCTCATCAAAAATATTCTCAAATTTTGTACGGAACGGCGAGTTCTCAATGCTGTGAATCTTTCTCTGTAGACCGATCTTCGGATCCCATGCTGCCATACCGCCACGGCGAGTACCTAAATGAGAATGGTAGTCTACACCGAAAAACACATCCATCATACAATCGCATTTGGATGCGACGCCAAAAAATCCTCCCATAGGATGGTCTCCTTACTCTTTACAGCGAATATTAAGCAAAGAACAACTTGTTCAGGGTCATAGGATCCACATATTCGCCATCCTTGTAGACGCGCATATTGCCGGATGCCACTTCATCGATCAGCATAACCTTGCCGTCAGGCGCGTAGCCGAACTCAAACTTAATGTCGTAGAGTTCCATGCCCTTTTCCTTCAGATCGTCTGCTACGATCTTAGTGATCTTCTGGGTCATATCCTTCAGGTCTTCATATTGCTCCTCGGTCATAACGCCAATGGCAACCAGAGCATCTTTGGTGATCAGAGGATCGCCCTTCTCATCATCCTTCAGAGTGGTTTCCACATAAGAAGGCAGATCAGCGCCAGACTCGATCAGTGCGCCATAGCGACGAATAAAGGATCCGACAGCCTTATTGCGGCAAATAACTTCCAGACCCTTGCCAAACACCTTTGCAGGCAGGACTTCCATAGTGGTATCTGTCAGATTGGCAGATACATAGTGGGTCTTAATGCCGGCGGCATTGATCTTCTCAAAAAAGTAGATGGACATGCGCAGGTTTACATCGCCTACACCTTCAATGGTCAAACCCACAGAGTTTTCACCGGGATCAAACACACCGTCCTTGCCGGTGCAGTCATCCTTGAATTTCAGCAGGCAGTTACCATTGGGCAGTTCATAAACATTCTTGGTTTTTCCGGTGTAAAGCAGTTTCTTTTCCATAATAGTTGACTCCTTAATTTCAAGTGTAGAAAATTGAATAACTTACAGATTACTTGCGATGTTAGTGTCTTTTTCCAAAACCTTTGCGGCATCGGCTTTCCGCTTTGCGTCCAACCTTGCAGCCAGTTCTCCATCCTCAACGGCCAGGATCTGTGCGCAAAGCAATGCGGCATTGGCGGCGCCGTTAATAGCCACGGTAGCAACAGGAATACCGGTGGGCATCTGCACAGTGGAAAGCAGCGCATCCAAACCGTCCATCATACCGCCTTTGCAGGGAATGCCAATGACAGGCAACGTTGTATTGGCAGCAATGGCTCCGGCCAGGTGGGCCGCCATACCGGCTGCGCAAATAATAGCACCAAACCCATTGGCTCTGGCATTTACCGCAAAATCACGGGCTTCTATGGGAGTTCTGTGGGCAGAATAAATATGCACTTCGTAAGGAATTTCTAAACTTTTCAGCATATCTACTGCCTTTTGTACGATGGGCAGATCGCTGTCACTGCCCATAATAATACCAATTTTTTTCATTTCGTACCTCCTATCACTAAAAAAGGGCGCACTTGACCCAAAATCGTGTCAAATGCGCCCAGACGGTCGGCTAATATATTCTTTGTTCCCTTGTGGTGCTCCACTTTCCGTCAGTCGCAAAGAACTCTATTTTTTACATTTATAGTTTATCATGGCTGGTTTTTCGTGTCAAGGGAACACTGCCCTTTCTCTGTTTTTGCCACGAAAAAACTTGATTTATAATAGAATTTTGTGAATTATTTCAATTTAATGTTTTCTTGGACTCACAGTAGATGCAACGGTAGATCCCTCGCTCTGGGTCAACCAGTTTGAATTTGTGGGGAAGTTCCTGTTCTGTGGAGGAAATGCACCGGGGATTGTCGCAGATCAGACGGGGATCTTCCACAGTCTGCAATGTTTCCATTTGCTTGCCTTCCTCTGCTTCTTTCAGCAATTTCAAAATCAGCGCCATACGCATATACTTGGCATTAAGGGCCTGACGGAAATAAGCGGCCCGAGGATCTTCATCCACTTTGACACTGATTTCATTGACGCGGGGCAACGGGTGCAGCACACGCATAGTGGGCTTGCCGGCAGCCATTTTCTCAGGGGTCAGAATGTAACTGTCTTTCAGTCTCTCATACTCGTCGAAATTATCAAACCGTTCCTGCTGGATACGGGTCATGTACAACACATCCAGTTGGGGCATTGCCTCCTCCAGAGATGTGGTTTCCACATATTCCATGCCGTACTTTTCCAGTACCTCATATTTCACATACTTAGGCAGTTTCAATTCTTCCGGAGAAATGAGGATCACTTTAATATTTGCATAACGGGCAAATGCTGCCAGCAGAGAGTGAACGGTTCTGCCATACTTCAGGTCGCCGCAGCAACCAATGGTTAAGTTGTCCAGTCTGCCATTTTCCCGGTAGATCGTAAGTAAGTCTGCCAGCGTTTGGGTGGGGTGGCAATGGCCGCCGTCACCTGCGTTAATGACAGGAATGGAGGCATTAGTGGCTGCAACATACGGAGCGCCTTCTTTGGGATGGCGAATGGCCATAATATCCACATAGCAAGAGAGCATCTTGGCGGTATCTGCCATACTCTCGCCTTTAGAAGCAGAAGAAGAACTGGCCTGGCTAAAGCCCAACACATTACCGCCCAGTTCGTACATAGCAGCCTCAAAACTCAGTCTGGTACGGGTGGAGGGTTCAAAGAACAGCGTTGCCAATTTCTTGCCACGGCAAGCGTCGACATACTTAGCGGGATTTTCACTGATGTCGCAGGCAGTATCCAACAACTGCTGGATTTCTTCCACGGAAAAATCAACAATATCAATCAAACTTCTCATTATTTTGCTCCATTCACAGCCAGATAGTTTTTAATACGAGTGACATTCTCTTCGTTGGCGGGATCTTCTTCCAAATATTCAATGATATCGTAGACATCCACAACAGAGTATACCGGGAAGCCAAACTGCTCTTCAATTTCCTGCATAGCGCCCTTTTCGGTTTGGCCCTTTTCCTTCCGGTCTACCATAATGAAGGTGGCGATAACCTTTGTATTATCCAAGTGGCTCAGGATTTCCATAGATTCACGGATTGCAGTACCAGCGGTGATCACATCTTCAATGATGACGATCTCTTCTCCTGCCTGGGGAACATATCCAACAAATGTACCGCCCTCACCGTGATCCT
>JAFXBH010000078.1 GCA_017521875.1 Oscillospiraceae bacterium | reverse complement strand
TGGAGTAAAATATGAATTTTCTTGATAAACTGGTCCCCAGAAGCCATGTTGGATTTGTGGTAGAAGATGTGGATGCTGCAGTGAAAAATCTGCAGCAGACATTTGAATGCGCGCTGGATGCAGAACCTTATATTTTCAAACCTGACAAGGCATGGATTAACGGATATCCTGCTGGGGATATTGAATTGAAGATTGCCTTCTGCAAAATTTCTGAGAATGTTTCCTTTGAGTACATTCAACCCGTTACGCAGGATGGCTATCACTTTATGTCGCTCGTTGAGCGTGGTGATAACCTGAATCATGTCTGCTTTGTAACAGATGATTTGGATTACTACCGGGAAGAGTTCAAGAAAATGGGCGCGCCGATCCTGTTTGAGGCTGAGGTTGCAGATCCCGTAAGGGGACGGCGCCGTTGCCTCTATACGAAATTGAAGGGTATACCCGGTGTTTTTGAAATTCAGGAAACCGCAAAGCCCTACTGTAAATAATCGTGGAAAGGATGCACATAATATGAGACTGGATAATAAAGTTGCCATCGTTACCGGCGCTGCAAGAGGCATTGGCAGAGCGATTGCTGAGAAACTGGCTGCTGCAGGCGCAAAAGTGTATATTCTGGATATTAACATGGATTTGGCTGAGGCTACTGCTGCTGAATTGAATGCCCAGGGTATGAATGTTGTGGCAAAGCAGTGTGATATCTCCAATGTGGAGTCTACACAGGCACTTGCCAATGAGATTATTGCGGAAGAAGAAAAGATCGATGTGCTGGTCAATAATGCCGGCATCACTCAGAAACTGGGTGTGCTGGAACTGACGGAAAAGGACTGGGATACTGTGATGAATATCAATCTCCGCGGTCCGTTCTTCCTGACACAGGTTATTTTCGAGAATATGATGAAACATCGCAGCGGCAGCATTGTGAATATTGCGTCTCTTTCTGCTGAGCGCGGTGGCAAATTTGCCGGTATTAACTATGCTTGTTCTAAGGGCGGCATTGTGGTTATGACCAAGTGCCTGGCTTTGGTTGGCGGTGATTATGGTATTCGCGTAAATGCAATTGCTCCCGGTTTGATTAAGACCGAAATGGCAAAACAGTTGCAGTTTAGCACCGATGCCATTCCTCTTGGCAGACTGGGCGAGGCTGAGGAAGTTGGCGATGCAGCATTGTTCCTTGCCAGCGATCGTTCCAGTTATGTATCCGGTACCATTCTGGATCTTAACGGCGGCGAGTTTATGCGCTAGAATTATATAGTAAATCCCGGAATGCACAGCATTCCGGGATTTGTTGTGCAGTAAATATTTCTGCACATAAGGAGAGTATTTACTTTCGCAATGATTCTATAAGTTGTTGCATTTCTGCGTTGCTGCACGACGGTTTGGGTGTCGTATGTATTTGATAGCATGTATGACACATTTGTCCAAATCCGATTTCATAGTTTTCTCTGAAATCAATGTGTGCATCCTTTAGCGTAGATGTTATTCTTCCGCACATAACACAATGCTCATACTTTTCGTTTGTCTGAGCGACCTCCATATTATTAGATGCTTTTTCGGAAATTGGATGGTATCTATCTGTAAAAGAACGGGTTATTTTTGTAATAAACTTGATTTTTTTCATATACATAACCTCCATAACAAATCTGCCATAGGTAGAGGCACATCCTGCGATAGACGTATCGTTACCGATCCTTCAATGCTTTTATAATGCATTAGTTTAATATTTCACAAAAGGGAGTAATGATAACCATAATTGCCGTCTTTTTCGAATTAAGGACTTACGCTCGGAACCATGTGCTTGTATGATCCTTCTGTTAATCTCTTTTAATTCATG
>JAFXBH010000077.1 GCA_017521875.1 Oscillospiraceae bacterium | reverse complement strand
GCGGCAGTTTTGATGGCTACCTCGCCCAAATCCAACTCTGGGCATATTGCCCTTGATGCGGCGTTGGAGGATGTAAAAAAAGGGAAGGGCGGCGATTTCCCCCGACACTTGCAGAATGTGCATGTGGATACCTATACCCAAGAGCGGGAGCAGGGATACTTATATCCCCACGCATATCCGAATCATTGGGTAAAACAGCAGTATCTACCTGACGAACTTGTAGGTACAAAATATTACGAATATGGTCCCAACAAAATGGAGCAGGCAGCAAAGCAATACTGGGATCAAATTAAAAAGGATTGAATCTTATGGATATTCAATTAGGCGATGTTTTAACAATGAAGAAAGAACACCCTTGCGGCGAGAAAAGGTGGCTTGTTCTTCGTACCGGCGCTGATTTTCGTCTTCGCTGTCTTGGTTGCGGTCATGAGATCATGACACCGCGGTTTAAGGCAGAGAAGAATATCCGGTCTGTGTTTCGTGAAGAGAAATAATCGACTTTATAATGCGGCAGTTGAGCAAATCAACTGCCGCAATTTTTAGTTATGGATATACAGATGCAGAAGTCAATTGACTATGGGCGAATCTCGGTGCAGACTATAATTTTTATGCGACTATTTTTTGATAATCCACCATTTATACTAAATGCATATTGAATTTGCAGAGGTGATTATCTGATGGCGATATGTTATTTTGCGGTTTTGTTGCATATTCTTGTTAATTTTGCGTTGATGTTGATTTCCGGCTTCTATAGTGGCTGTAAATGTTCATTATATAAATGTGCAGTATTTGCCGGGTTTAATTGCTTTCTAAATTGGCTGTTCTCAATTCTATGCTTTCAGCCGATATCAGGATTCTTCATTTCTTTATTAATTTGTTTTCTGTGTTCATATCTAACTTTTTACAAGACAGTCCATTGCTTTTGCGGTGTAAGCATTTATATTTTGTTTCAGGTGCTGATTAGTATGTTGTCTGATCAGTTTGATGCAAGTGGTTTTGCAAATTTAATTATAATTGCACTATGTGTGCTTGGCATCATAAAACTATCTAATCAGAGGGGTAAAAATGAAAAAGATGTTGATATTGAGATTCGCTATGCTGATAAATGTGTGCGCTTTCGCGCCCTTGTGGATACGGGAAATTTCCTTGTTGATCCAATAACCGGACACAGCGCGATCATTGCCGGCGCGGATATTGGGAAACGCCTGCTTAGTCTAACACAAAGGCAGATTTCAGAGCCGGTATCTGCCATGGAAACAAACAAGCAGTTGGGCTTTCGGTTGATTCCTTTTAAAACGATAGGTTGCGCCAACGGTATGCTGCTTGCATATAAATTTGAGGATGTTTGTGTAGGTGAGGTGAAAGGAAGTCGCTTGGTTGCTTTTGCACCGAATGGATTGAATGGGGAACACGGATATTACGCACTAACGGGAGGTAATGTATGAAATTTCGATTAAATCGTGCGCTTGTTTTTCTGGGACTGTTACAAACAAAACCTGTCTATTATATTTGTGGTAGCGACATCCTGCCGCCTCCTTTGAAAGGAAAGGATGAAACCGATGCATTGGATGCAATGGAGCGGGGGAGTGAAGATGCAAAAAATCTGCTGATCGAGCACAATCTTCGTCTTGTTGTTTTTATTGCGAGG
>JAFXBH010000076.1 GCA_017521875.1 Oscillospiraceae bacterium | reverse complement strand
TTTACAACACCGGCACATTGACCACTGAGAATGTTGTGATCAACAAGAACAACGACGGTGGCGCAAATGCCTACGGCATCTACGAGGCCTAATTCTCAAAACAAGATTTCGGCTAAACCGAAACATAAATCCCTGGCTTAATCTAAACGCGATTGCGGCGCACCACCCGGTGCGCCGCAATTTTATGTTTTGGGAATATGAGTGAGTGGTACATTGCTTATTTTTGCGTTTTTTGTTCATACTATACCTAAGGAGGGATGGCATGAAAGAGAAAGAGGAGAAAACCCCTATACCGTGGGAACTGAAGGATCCAAAGCCGCCGGTGATTCAATCCGGACATATGGAAAATCGTGTCCAGCACAAGGAATAAAAAAGGGGTGTGTCCTGTGGGACACACCCCTTTAACAATCATATCAGGAGATCTTCTTTGCCACTACCACAAATCGACCGTTGTTGATACTGTGCTCACAGGTGGACAGTGTCAGCAGTTTGTCACCATAGACAGCATCCACACCGGTGTCATAGAGTGCAAGTTCTTTACATTTAGCCACGAAAGCGTTGAAACTCTCTTCGTTTCCGTCTACAAAATTGTGATAGGCAAAACCGGTTTCAATGTAGGCATCGGTAATAAAGACCGCCATGATCTGATAGGTATTGTAATCGTAAATAGTATCAAATTCAATATAGGGCTGGGCATCGAATACGGCTTTGTCCTTGTAGTTGTGCAGGGAAGCAAACATGGAGCCGTCCTTCATTTTGTGACCGTAAAGGGTGATGTTGTCGGAATGTTCCTGCAGATTGGCGGATTCATTTGCATAGATAGTGCCGTGACGGCTTTCATTGCCATAGAAATCCCGCTTCAGGTAGTAGTTCACCCATTCAGGGGACTGCATCACAGGATAACTGACCTTTGTGCCGTCAATCCGAATCCAACCGACAAAATCGTGATTCAGTTCATAAAGGGGTGCATATTCCCGCAGAATGGACATATACTTACCGGTTACGGGGTGCTTGATATGTACATATTTGGAATCCTGAGGCAGGGGTGTATCAATAGCGGGATCGTCACTTCCCGCGGTGGGGTCTGTGTAATCATCCGGATTGGCTGCGCCAATCAGACTTGCCAGGTCGTCGGTCTGTTTTTGCTGTTTTACGGATTTAATCAAGTAGTCAGCCAAAAAGGCAGCGCATAGCAAAAATACGGCAGCAAAAATAATGATCAGAACAGTGCGTAAAGTTTTATTCATAGGGATCCGTCCTTAAATTGATTTTTGATAGGTGCATTATATCAAATACTTACAAGAAAGTAAAGACAAAACCGTACAATTCCACACATCCCGGAACAGGTCTGGTTCTTAATATAATGATTCCAAATATTCTTCCAGACAAAGCCCGGAGGTTTGCAGTTCTTTGGCCAGTTCCTTGCCCACATACCGATAATGCCATGGCTCGTATATGATGCCGGTTTTTTCACTTTTGTGATTGGGGTACCGGAGAATAAATCCATATTCCCAACAGTGTTCCATCAACCACTTTTGGGCGGCGGTGTTCTCCTGGGCTTCGTCCAGATAGGGATAACTGCTGTCTGCCAAATCCACGGCAAGACCCAGTTCGTGTTCGCTGGTGCCTGGTACTGCCACGATGGTAGCCGCTTCTTTTCTGGCATCGGCTTCGGTATATCCCTTGTCCAGATAATACCATACCTTATTGTTGTACAGTTCAATTTGGGTGGTATGGCGACGGTAAGCAGAAATGAGTTGCACACCGTGACCCGCGGCCCGACAATCGGAGAGCATTTGTGTCAGATCTGCGTGACAGGACTTGTCCACAGGCAGACCATTCTCCACTGTTTGCAGATCCGGGGTGTATCCGGCAGGGATGAGATTCCAGGGATTGGCCAAAATGATTTCAGCGCCGGTAGCGGTAAAATAATGGGTGCGGTCCTCGATGGTGGCTTTCCCTCGGGTGACAGACCCGTCGTCCTTCAAATAATAGGTATCCCCATCCAATTCCAGCCAGCCGGTTTGCAAGACGCCCTGGGGATCCAAATAATACCGCTTGCCGTCCAGTTCCAGCCAACCGGTGTGCCGAGTACCGTCGGGGAGGATATAAAAAGTTTGATGATCTTCCGTTGACCAGTGGGCTTCGGCCGTGGTTTCTGTCGGATTTTCCGGCAGGGTGGGGGTGGTTTCCGACTTTCCGGATTGTCTCGTAGCACAGCCGGACAGAAGCAATATCAATAGGAGCAGTATGGATAAATACCGTTTCATACAAATTCCTCACTAACAGAATAATCTCTGCAATCAAAATATCATATTTTCTTAAAAAAGGGAAGAGAAAATCGAAAACTGGTATTAAGAAAAAGAAAAAAGAGCCAGTTTTTATGCAATATGACTGGAACGGGCAGAGGGTTTTCGTTCAATTTTCATATAGCGCAGGTTTTTTGTAAAAATCGTAAAAATAAGCATTGAAATCAATGAACTCTTCGTGTATAATGTATGTGTTGCGGCGTCTAGCGTCGCGTTCCAAGAAAGGAGAATGAACATAAATGAAGATTCGCAATGTCTGTTTGATGGGCCACAGTGGCAGCGGTAAGTCTGCTCTGGCCGAGAGTTTGCTCTACGTAACCGGTGCTATTGACCGTATGGGTAAGAATGCCGACGGCAACACCGTTTGTGATTACGATCCGGAAGAAATCCGCCGTAATATTTCTATTTCTACTTCCGTAGTGCCTCTGAATTACAAGGGCACAAAGATCAATGTGCTGGATACCCCGGGTGGTTTTGACTTCTCCGGTGCTGTTGTGGAAGCCCTGCGGGCTGCTGATGCTGCTATTCTGGTCTGCTCTGCCAAGGACGGTATCACCGTCGGCTTTGAGAAGGCTTGGAAATACTGCGAAATGCGGAAGATGCCCCGCTGCATCTACATCTCCAAACTGGACGAGGATAACGCCGATTTCAATGCTACCCTGGAAGCCATTCGCGAAAAGTACGGCACCAAGATCGCTCCCATCGTAGTGCCCCTGTTTGACAGCAACAAGAAGGTTGCCGGTCTGATTGATGTGCTGCCCCGTAAGGCATACGGCGTTCAGAACTTCAAGAGAGTTGATATGCCCGTTCCCGCAGAGAAGGAATCCGTCATTGACGAGTTTACCGAGGCTTTGAAGGAAGCCGTCGCTGAGACAGATGAAGAACTGATGATGCGTTTCTTTGACGGTGAAGACTTCACCTACGAGGAAATGGCCAACGGTCTGCAGGTCGGTATTACCGATGTGAGTGTTGTGCCTGTTGTTTGCGGTTCTGCTGCTACCTGTCTGGGCTCTCTGACCCTGCTGGACAATATCGTTGGTATGTTCCCCACTCCCAAGGTAAATGAGGGTGGCCAGCCTGCTGCTTTCGTATGGAAGACCGTTTCCGACCAGTACGGCAAGTACTCTTACATCAAGGTTCTGGGTGGCGAGATCACCTCCGATACCACCTTGGTGAATGCCCGTACCGGTGAAACCGAAAAACTGGGCAGACTGTACTCCATGTGCGGCAAGAAGGCTACCGAAGTGAAGAGCCTGGCTTGCGGCGACATCGGCGCCATCGGCAAGATGGACAAGGTCAAGACCGGTGATACCCTGTGCGATCCCAAGAATGTGGAAGCCCTGGAGCCCATTGCTTACGCTCCCGCTTGCTACTCTCAGGCCATCGCTCCCAAGACCAAGGGTCAGGAAGAAAAGGTTG
>JAFXBH010000075.1 GCA_017521875.1 Oscillospiraceae bacterium | reverse complement strand
GTCCCCTTTGGCCACTCGGGAACTCCCCCATATTCAATTTACCCGCCCCGTTTGGAGCCGGTAGACGGACTCGTTCAATCAAGGTGCGGCTCCGTCGAGCCGTCGCCGTCAACAGTCCGCCGGACTGTTGAATTGAATTGTTCGAGTCTTTGACGTTCCTATCTCTGATGGAGCCGGTAGACGGACTCGAACCCCCGACCTGCTGATTACAAATCAGCTGCTCTACCAACTGAGCTATACCGGCGGCTCAAACAGAACATGCTTATTATAGCCATGCTGGTTTCTTTTGTCAAGCATTTTTTTGCGGAATCAGAAAACAAATTGCCGATCTATTTGCAAAACGAAAATCATTCGGTGCGAGATGCCAAACAACGCAAATGGCAATGTTTTGTATCGTGATGATGATTTTCCCACAGAGGGTGATTTCTCAGAAAAAAACGAAGGGATTTTTCCGGAGAGAAATATTAAAAAGCCGAACACTTGTATTTTTTACATAATTATAGTATTATATAAAATAGAACAATTTCTTGCAAGGGAGACAGATATGCAACTCAACGAAATCATAAGTGCCTTTGCCGTGAAAGAAACGATTGTCAGGCATGAAAACTTTGGTGGCGGCCATATTAACTCCACATTTAAAGTGACAGCGGAAAGCGGTCGAAAATATATTTTGCAGAGGATCAATCAGAATGTATTTTCAGATCCTGTGGCGTTGATGGGCAATGTGCGCGCTGTTTCAGAGTATATACGCTGCCATAGTGATGGCGAACGGAGATCTCTGGAATTTGTCCCCACTGCCCAGGGGGGGGTCTGTTATCAGGATGAAGAGGGCGTCTATTGGCGCTTATATAGATATGTAGATGGCCTGTGCTTGGATGTTCCGGAATGTGATGAAGATTTCTATCAAAGCGCAGTGGCCTTTGGACAATTTTTGGAGTGGCTGAAAGGCTTCCCTGTTGAGACCTTATATGAACCCATTCCGAATTTTCATAACACGCCTTACCGTTACCGACAACTGAAAGAGGCCATCGAAAAAAATGGGGCAGGCCGTTGCGAATCTGCCCGGAGAGAAATTGAGATTGCATTGAAATTGGAGGAGGCCGCAGGTGTCCTGCAAGCAATGCGGGAGTCCGGCGTACTGCCTCTGCGGGTTACCCACAATGATACAAAACTGAACAATGTACTGTTAGATCCCCATACCCGGCAGTATATCTGTGTGCTGGATTTGGATACTGTAATGCCCGGTCTCAGCGCTTATGACTTCGGTGATGCAATCCGGTTTGGGGCTGCTACAGCCGCCGAAGATGAGCAGGATGCCTCCAAAATGCGACTGGATCTGCATTTGTTTGAAGTGTTTGCCCGTGGGTTCATCCAGGCTGCACCATCGTTGACCAAGGAGGAAATACAAGCATTGCCATTAGGCGCGTTTACAATGACACTGGAGGTGGGCATCCGGTTTTTGGCTGATTACTTAAATGGAGATGTGTATTTTAAAACCGCCTATCCGGAGCACAATCTTGTTCGCACCAGGACACAATTGACGCTGGCTAACGATATGATTGTTAAACGCAAGGAAATGGAGCGGATTATTGCCGAAATCGTTGCCGAATTGCAATGAAAGTCGTTGTGTTGCAAAAATATTAAAAATTAAGGTAGACACGGGAAATGCCCTGTGTCTACCTTTTTTGTAGGGGAGTATATGATGCGCTGGGATTAGCCTTTGAAAAGCATTACTCTTCTTCTGTATCCGGCATAGGTTTCTTCCGGATCAAAGCGGTTTCCACTTGATAATTGTGGATCTTGGTGACGGAGATGGTCAGGTTTTCCAGTTCCACTACCGAATCCTCTTCCGGAGAGGTTTCCAAATAATGGAAGATCAGACCGTTTAATGTATCGTATTCTTCCGACTCCAGGGAGATCCCCAGCACCTCGGACAGTTCTTCCAGTAACACAGTACCTTCTACCTGCCAAAGGTCTTCTTCCAACTGCTGAATAGGCTCGCTGATCTCTTCTTCAGGATCATCGTCCTCCAGATCACCCACCAATTCTTCAATCAAATCCTTGATGGTGATCACGCCGCTCATGCCGCCGTACTCATCCAACACCACCGCAAATTGCTGGTGCTCCTTCTTCATATTCCTAAACAACACATCTGCTTTCAGGGATTCCGGAACCACATAGGCCTCCGTGACCGCTTGTTCCAGCACGGATTCCTTTGTCTTATCCTTCATGCGGAAGTAGATCTTGGTGTTCAGTACACCTACGATCTGGTCAGGGGTATCGCCGCAGACCGGGTAGTATGTATACCGGGTCTCACCAATGGCCTCATCCCAGGTTTCCAGACTGTCTTCCATATACAGGAAGGTAACTTCCGTTCTGTGGGTGATAATTTCGTCAACCGGAAGGTTATCAAATTCAAACACATTCTGAATGAATTCCCGCTCCTCGTTGTCAATAGTGCCTTTTTCGTTACCCACATCCACCATCATCCGGATCTCTTCTTCACTGACCTCTTCTTCCTGGGCATTGGGGTCAATCCGCAACAGACGCAGCACGCCGTTGGTAGAAGCAGTCAGTAACCATACCAGAGGGGCACACAGTTTGGAAATAAAACTGATCAGCCCGGACATACCCAGGGCCAGTTTTTCCGCATTCCGCATAGCCACCTGTTTCGGCACCAATTCTCCGAAAACCAAGGTGAAGTAGGATAACACAATGGTAATGATCACCACGGAAGCAGAGTGCAACACATCTGCCGGCAAAGCCACACCCAATTTCTGCAGGCCAACAACCAGCACGTCAGCAAAGTTCTCTGCCGCAAATGCAGAGCCCAGGAAGCCGGACAGGGTGATCGCCACCTGAATCGTCGCCAGGAAGCGGGCAGGCTGATTGGTCAGCCGGGCCAACCGAACGGCCCGCTTATCCCCCTCAGATGCCATTTTCGCCAATTTATTATCGTTCATGGAAATCACTGCGATTTCCGCACACGCAAACACTGCATTCAGTGCAATCAACACTATTTGCAATCCCAAAGTTAAAATGAGATTATTTTCCATATTTTCCTCAGTTCCTCCGCTTTCTATATCGAAAATCTTCTAAAAAACGCGCAAAAAGGCAAAGCCTATATCCTACATCCGCAGATGGGGACTACGCTTCGCCTGTACAACTCTATGATATAAGGGAGGATTATCGGGATTACTGTCGCCGTCGTCCATAATTATCTAGAGTACTCCTTTCAGAATGATTAATGCCAATTATAGCATACTACACAAAAAAAGCAAGCAAAATTTACGATATTTTCCCCCTTTCTGGGAAAAGAGCAACAGTTACCCTATGCAGTAGGCGTTTTATCCAATAGCCGCCTGCAGTTTTTGTAGAATATGCCTGTTGCATTACCGGGTACAATATGGTAAATTGTGGGCATATACTTGTGATTATGCAACACTTTTCGATTGAATCGGAGGCAGAGAATAATGGCAGAAAGTATCCGTGTGATTTTACCCAAAAAATATGATCTGGTGGTTGGTGATACGTTTCAACTGTTTTACAGAGGCGTGATTGAAGCCCCCAACCCCTATGTGTATTCCATCGTTACCATCTGCGAAAAGGGTAAGAATTTCCCCCGGTATTTTGAGTACACTCCGGAAGAGCCGGGTACTCACAAACTGCTGCTGAATATCTACGACGCAGCCCGGAATCTGGTAGGCAGCGGTGAGACCACTTTGCAGGTGGTGGCAGCCAAAGCACCGAAAAAAACGGTAAATGTTCTGTGCATCGGTGACTCCCTGACCCAGGCCGGTTACTGGATCAATGAAGTTAACCGCCGCATCACAGCAGAAGGCGGCGCTCCCTGCGGTCACGGATTCCAAAATGCCGTCCGTTTTGTGGGCAGCCACAAAACCGGCGAGGTGGCCAACGAAGCGTACGGCGGCTGGCAGTGGAATTCCTTCCTGACCAACCGTCCCGGCGCTATGTGGGTGGAGTATCCCAACAACCTGTCCGCCGATAATCAGCATTCCATCTGGAAAGATGTCAACGGCGCCCTGTGGCAACTGGAGACTCTGCAGATCGATTACCTGAAGTTCAATCGGTATTTGGACCATGATGCACCTGTTCCGGCTTGCGGTCCTCTGGTTCACGAAAAGAATGCCGTAAACACCGATCCTATCTATTTCAAGAGCGCTTCTCTGGCTGGTGCTTCTCCGTTCTACAACGAAGAGAAAAAGGACATTGATATTGCCGCCTATGCTAAGAAGAATGCCATTGAGACCATTGATGTGGTATATATTCTTCTGGGATGTAACGGTCTGATGTCTCAGGAGGCAATGACCCTCTCCCGCCCGGAATACTGCAAGACCGTGGTGGAAACCGGCAAGCAGTTGGTTTCCAAGATCAAAGAGGCATTCCCCGATGTGCAGGTGAAGATTCTGGGTCAGCCCGGTCATTCTATGAATGGCGGTATGGGTGCAAACTACGGCGCAGAACTTCCCTTTACTGACAGTTACGAAATTCTCCACTACAACAAGGAACTGGACTTGGCCTATCAGGCCTGGTGTATGGAGGACGGTTGGAAGGATTATGTAGAGTTTATCAACCTGTCCGGACAGTTTGACTGCGAGTATAATATGCCCGCCAGCCCCAAACCTGTGAATACTCGCAGCAAGACCACAGAAATCGTTGGCACCAACGGCCATCATCCCACTATGGAAGGCTATATGCAGATTGCCGATGCTGTTTACCGGAATCTGATGGGTTGCCTGTAAGAAACAATGAACGCAGGGCGTACCAAACGGTACGCCCTGTTTTTGTTGTTATATTTGCAACAATTTTTCGCGAACTTACGCAATATAATTTTATGACGAAAATCCGGTTTTTTTGTTGCAATTTTTAAGATTTGTGGTATATTATAATTTAGAAAACTATGGATATTGTATGCGAAAGAGACTTCGCGGCATTTGCAGATAATGAGGTAATTAAATGGATCGAAAATTCAGGCTCTCTACGGCCTTGGATATTGACGATGTGCTGATGGAATGCGTACCCTACGCCATCCGCCTTGCCAATGAGAAATATAAGTTTGACCCGCCCTTGAGCATTTACGAGGT
>JAFXBH010000074.1 GCA_017521875.1 Oscillospiraceae bacterium | reverse complement strand
AGGTCTCTTCTGTACCTACCAAGACCCAACTAAGGACAACGCTGATAAAGCGGACAATGATATAAGGTACAAGAGCATTTGCTGCTACCACACAGATGTCCTTCAGTTTGCCCTTTCCATCCATCAAAGTGCAGATGCACCAGTTAGAAAGACATACCATTACAAAGATCATCACAGTCACAAGGGATGTCCGAAGCAAACTCAAGTCTTCCAAATCAAAATCATTCATATCAAAGCCCATGGCTGCCCTGTAGAACAATTCCACAAAAAGCCACAGCGCCACTGTTATGAGCACTACAGTTGTAGACCCCTTTTTATTTGCTTTCAACTCCAAGAAACCGTCTCTTGGATGCCGGCAAATATAAAACGGATACAAGTAGGGGCTCATGGTATCAAATCCTGTACGTTTCATACTATATCCCCTCCTACTTTTTCTTCTTAAATATCTTTTTGATACGCCAGAAAACAGCATAACCAATGTCAATTACTTGCTCATAAGCCAGGATTGCTACCAGCAAAACGATAACCACTGCGGCTACCAGCGCAAAATTCTCACGCAAGATCTGATCACGGAGCAGTCCCTTGGCTTCACCGTAACCTTCACGGTCCTTGCCAAGTTCAAAATATTCCATTGCTTTTTCATATTCGCCCATACTGATGTATGCCTTTCCCAAGCCTACATATGCCTGCGTATAGTTGGCATTCATTCTGAGCACTTCCATCCAGGGCTCAATGGATTCCTGATAACGACCTTCGTTATACAGGTAGTTAGCAGAACGGATCATTTCACCATAAAATGTTTGTTCCATAACTGTAACTGTTTTCTTGCCTGCATCCAGCACCAGCAGGCTGTTCTTACTGTCCGACTCTATGGAAACCGGTTGAGAGAATAAGCCCGCCTGATGTCCCACACCTCCAAATACTGCCAGCAAGTTACAGCCCTCGTCATACTGATAGATATGGCCGCTGGTAATATCTACGATTGTAATAGCACCTTCATTGTCCACGGTGATATCCGTCAGAGTTATATTGGGAAGTTTTCTTGTGTATCTCATATTATAGAGTTCAATGCTCTTTGGAAATACATTGACACCCAACGCATTCAGTTTGGAAACAGAGGACGCTACGGAAGCATCTACAGAAGATACAACATAAACAAATCTGTCCTCGGACCAGAACATATTGTTAAACTCTACAGATTGGAAAGTAACGGAAGACAGTTTATTGGCTGCTTGGGGAAGAATACTACGCCAGAACCGTTCCATGCGCATTTCTGCTGTCATGGCCAACCGGTTTGCACCGTAGAATCCAAGAAAATTATTGCTGCTATCTACCAGCAATGCACCGGTTTCAACATTTGCAGATGTAATGAACATAATGCCAATATTATCAACGATAATTTTCTTGGGCTTATAGGACTTATCGGGGAGCAACTCGCTTTCAGGCTTCAAGTGAACCCTTTGGACATTGCCCTCCAAATCAGAAATAATGATACGATCATTAGATGTATCCGCAATATACAGATATTGATTCTCCTCGCGGAAAAACAAGCCTTCTGCACCTTCTGCAAGGGTGAGCACTTCTCCGTTGTGCTTGAATTCACTCAATTCCTTGATGCACTTATAATCCTTGTCCAGAATCAGAATCCGGCAGTTACCGGAATCCAAAATAAAAACACGGTCACTTTTATCCACGAAAATGTCTCTGGGGTTGTTCAGTTGCGTTGTGCCCATTACAGCCTCATCCACAATGGTTTTAACCTGATAGGCGTTTGTGGAAGGTACCGGCTGATATGTTTTATCCTCATAAGTGTAGGTTCTGTCAGGTTGGGCTGCAAAAACCACTACAACAGAGGAGGTCAGCACAAGCATAATCGCCAACATCAGGCATATTACTTTTTTACTCATGTAAACACCTCACTTCAAAGTCATTTGGCGTCTTAATCCTTAATTCCGGAGTGTGCCATGGTCTGGAGCATCTTACTCTGCGTCAGAACAAAGGAAACGATCGGAGGGATCATCAAAAGCACAGCTGCCGCTGCAGATGCACCGGAACGGGAGATGCCGCCGGCACTAATCTGACTCAATGCAGTGGGCAGCAGTTTAAGTTCTTCTTTGAAGATGACACCGGCAGAACCGGTATTCCAAATGCTTGTAAAGGACAATACCATAACGGTCATCCATGCCGGCTTCACGTTGGGCATAACCACTCTCAAGAAAATCAAAAAGTCGTTTGCGCCGTCCAGTTTAGCAGCATCCAGCAACGAATCCGGAATCTGCAGCATAAACTGACGCATTAAGAACATATGCAGGGTGGATGCCAGAGTGGGCAGGATCAGAACCCAATAGGTATTGATCAGGTGCAATTTTGCCTTAATGATATAGGCAGGCAATGCAGTAACACCACCGGAGAACAGAAGTGTCAGCATAATCAATTTCCAAAGTGTCTCTCTGCCGGGGAACTTCTTCTTAGCAAAGGGATATGCCGCCATAGCGCCAATCAACACGCTGGCTGTTGTACTGACCAAACTGACAAAAATACTGTTAAACAGGTATCTACTGAACGGAACTGTCAGGTCAGACACCAATTGGAACAGTTGGGAATAGTTGTTCCATGTGGGGTTTACTACATAAAATCTGGGGGGGAAGATGAACAATTCTTCTACCGGCTTGAAGGACTGGATAATGTTGTAGTACAGGGGCAAACCCATAAATACACCAACAACCACCAGCATCAGGAAAATGGTAATGTTACCAAAGTGAGAGCGATTCAGTTGTTTATGTAAGCGAAATCTTTTCATACACGCTCTCCTTCCTAGTCATCTACCAGTACCTTATTGATAACCTTGTTTACGATCAGCATTACCATCAGCAAAACAGTACTGATCGCACAGGCGTAGCCCAATTCAAATCGAACACCGCCGTAGTCATCAATATGGTTAATAATTGTATGTGTTGCGTAATCAACAGAGGGGTTACCGCACAATGCCGCCGGAACGGCGCCAACTGCAAAGGAACTGGAAATCTGCATAACAGCACCGAACAGCAATTGGGGCTTCATCTGGGGCAAGGTCAAGAACCAGATTTCCTGAAATCTGTTATGAACGCCATCAATAGCGCCTGCTTCATACAGTGTGGTATCCACAGTCTTGAAACCTGCCAGGAAGGACAGGAAACTGGTACCCAAACTAAGCCACAACTGCACAACAATACAGCAAATCAGCATATAATCTGTATCCATCAGCCACAGAATAGGCTGATCAATAAAGCCCATCTTCATCAGAACACCGTTCAGTACACCGTAACGGT
>JAFXBH010000073.1 GCA_017521875.1 Oscillospiraceae bacterium | reverse complement strand
CGTAGATGTTCCCGTGACTGTAAAATGCAGACTTGGTTGGGATAAAGGCAGCGTGAATGTGCTGGATTTTTCCAAGCGAATGGAAGATGCCGGCGCGGCAATGCTGGCAGTCCACGGCAGAACCCGCAGTATGCTTTACTCCGGCGTGGCGGATTGGGATATGATCGCAAAAGTCAAGCAACAACTGTCCATTCCGGTGCTGGCTAACGGGGATATTGTGGACGGCCCGTCCGCCCAAAGATGCTTGAAATGGACCAATGCCGACGGCATTATGATCGGCAGAGCCACCTTCGGCAATCCTTGGGTATTCGCGGAGGTTGCCGCGACCCTTTCCGGGGAAGAGAATTATACCCGCCCGGTGCTTGCCAAACGGGTAGATGTGGCGGTCCGGCAGTTCGAACTGGCCTATGAAGATAAGGGAGAACACATTGCTTGTCTGGAAGCCAGAAAGCACTTTGCCTGGTATCTGCGGGGCGTGGCCTATGCTAGTTTCTATAAAGAGCAAATTTCCTCCATCCAAAAAATGGACGACATCTACCGCATCGCCGACGGCATCCGCAAAGATTTGCAATAATTGTAAGGAATGAATCATCCGTCGTTTCGCAAACTATCCACAGAGGTGGTTTTGTGAAACGATGGATTTGTTTTGTGCTGATATTGGGGTTGTTTCCGGTAATTCCTGTGAACGCAGAACCCATCAAGTGGGTAGACTTTGCCGTACCTTATGAATCTCTGCAATACGCTATGCAAGTGGATATTCAAACAGCGGAGCAGGAGAAACATATCAGTTGGATCGACATCTTTGCCTTAGCAGGCTGCCGTACCGGTGGTAAGTGTGGTCTTGCGTCGGTGAAAAAAGCAGTCAGCGACCTGAAAGGGGATAAGTCTCCGGAAGAACTGCTGGGAAACTTATATAAATATTACGATTACTACCACCAATCCTACACTGCGGTGCTGGGAGGTCTCCTGGGAAATTATACCGTGGAGATCGACGGGCAGTGGAAACCCGCCTATGGATTGAAAGCCTTCAGCCCCATCGCCGCCGGATACGGCTATAGCCATTGTTCCGATTTTGGCAATAGTCGCAGTTTTGGATTTGCCCGTAAGCACCTTGGCAACGACCTGATGGGCGGATTAGGTACACCCATCGTGGCGGTAGAAGGCGGTGTGGTGGAAGCAATGGGCTGGAATCGCTATGGCGGCTGGCGTGTGGGAATCCGTTCTTTTGACTCGAAACGCTACTACTATTATGCCCACCTGCAAAAAGACAACCCCTTTGCAAAGGATATGTATGTGGGAAAGATCGTTCAGCCGGGAGATGTGATCGGCTTTATGGGACGAACCGGCTATTCTGATCAGGAAAATACCAATAATATTGAAACAGTACACCTCCATTTCGGTATGCAATTGATCTTCGACGAGAGCCAAAAAGAGTGTAATTCCGAGATCTGGATCGATGTATATAATATTGTCCGATTGCTCAGCCAGCACCGCAGTACGGTGCAGAAGACAGACGGCGTATGGCAGCGGAAGTACCCCTTTGTGGATTTAGACACTAAGAGCCTGTTTGAATGAAGATATTTTGTATAGTTTTCTTCAGAACTTGATTTGACAAATTGCGCCTGCCTGTGGTATACTTTCATAGATAAAAGTTGCATAGGAGGAGTTCCAAATGATGGGCGTCGAAATGAAGATGAAGACAGTTGGATTCTGCGACGGTATTACTATTCCTTCTTGCGCTCCCTTGATGAACGGTTTGTCTGTTGCAGACGAATCGGAATATGTTGTTTTTCCCGGCTTTTGTGATGTGCATGTGCATTTCCGTGAGCCGGGATTTTCTTATAAAGAGACCATTGAAACCGGCAGCAAAGCATCCGCAAGAGGCGGCTATACAGCGGTCTGCACCATGCCAAATCTGAATCCCGTGCCGGACAGTGTGGAGCATTTGGGGCAGCAGAAAGAATTGATTGACCGGCAGGCCGTGATCCATGTTTATCCCTATGGCGCGATTACCGTGGGGCAAAGAGGGGAGACCCTTGCAGACTTGGAGGGTATGGCTCAGGACTGCATCGCTTTTTCCGATGACGGACGGGGCGTGCAGAGCGATGATATGATGCGTCAGGCAATGCTTCGCGCCAAGTCTTTGGGGAAAATGATTGTGGCCCATTGCGAAGTGAATGACTTGCTGAAAGGCGGTTATATCCACGATGGACAATACGCCAAAGAACATAATCATAAGGGCATTTGCAGCGCCAGCGAATATGCACAGATCGAAAGAGATCTGCGTCTGGTAGAGGAAACCGGCTGCGCTTACCATGTGTGTCACATCTCCACCAAAGAGAGTGTGGAATTGATCCGTCAGGCCAAGGCCAAGGGCCTGAATGTGACCTGCGAGACCGGCCCGCACTACCTGACCATGGACGATAGTTTTCTGCAGGAAGATGGCAGATTCAAGATGAATCCGCCCTTGCGGAATCAGTCTGACAGGGAAGCGCTGGTGGCGGGTATTGTGGACGGTACCATTGATATGATTGCCACCGATCACGCCCCCCATAGTGCGGAGGAGAAGAGCAAAGGCCTGTCTGGCAGTGCCTTTGGCGTGGTGGGAATCGAAACGGCCTTTCCGGTGCTGTATACCCATTTGGTACTGCCCGGAATAATCACACTAGAAAAACTCATTGACTTGCTGAGTACCAATCCCCGCAAACGGTTCGGCATTCCCTTAGGTAATGACTACACCGTGTGGGATTTAAGTAAGGAATTCACCGTTGACCCGAATGAATTCCTTTCCAAAGGCAAAGCAACCCCTTTTGCCGGCTGGAGATTAAATGGTGAATGTTTGCTAACCGTGTGTGACGGAAAAGCAGTGTATAAGAAGTAGGAGGAAGTATTATGGCAAAGAGAACGGATTTGAAGAAGATACTGATTATCGGTTCTGGCCCTATCGTGATTGGCCAGGCTGCAGAATTTGACTATGCCGGCACACAGGCTTGCCTGGCGCTGAAAGAAGAAGGCTATGAGGTTGTTCTGTGTAACTCCAACCCTGCCACCATTATGACCGATACTGCTATCGCAGATAAAGTCTACATGGAGCCTCTGACCTTGGAATATGTTGCAAAGATCATTCGATACGAGCGTCCTGACGCTATTCTCCCCGGCATCGGCGGTCAAACCGGTTTGAATCTGGTAATGCAACTGGAGAAGAAGGGCGTTTTGAAGGAATGCCGTGTGGAATTGCTGGGTACATCCAGCGCATCTATCGAACGGGCAGAGGACAGAGAACTGTTCAAGGAACTGTGCCAGTCCATCGGCGAGCCTGTCATTCCCTCTGAGATTACTTACTCCATTGATGAAGCCAAAGAAGCCGCTAAGCGGATTGGCTATCCTGTTGTTTTGCGTCCTGCTTTCACCTTAGGTGGTACTGGTGGCGGCTTTGCCTATTCTGAGGAAGAGTTGGTGGAAATCGGCCTGAACGCATTCAAACTGTCTCCTGTGCACCAGGTGCTGATCGAAAAGTCCGTGAAGGGCTATAAGGAGATCGAGTTCGAAGTTATGCGGGACGGCAGCGACCATGCCATCACTATCTGCGGTATGGAGAACATCGACCCTGTGGGTGTCCACACCGGCGACAGTATGGTGGTTGCCCCCATTCAGACGCTGAATGACCACGACCTGAAAATGCTGAATGATTCCGCAATTAAGATCATCAAGGAATTGAAGATTGCCGGTGGCTGTAATGTTCAGTTTGCCCTGAATCCCAATTCTTCTGAATATTACCTTATTGAGGTCAACCCCAGAGTTTCCCGTTCTTCCGCACTGGCATCCAAGGCCTCCGGCTATCCCATTGCCCGTGTGACTGCCAAGATTGCCGTGGGTATGGATCTGGAAGAAATTAAGATCGCCAACACCAATGCGGCTTTTGAGCCCCAACTGGACTATGTGATTGCCAAACTGCCCAGATTTCCCTTTGATAAGTTCACCTCTGCACCCAATACTTTGGGCACACAGATGAAAGCCACCGGTGAGGTTATGGGCATTGGCTCCAATCTGGAGGAAGCGCTGTTGAAGGGTATCCGCTCTCTGGAGATTGGTGCAAATCATCTGTATCTGTCCAAATTTGATAATATGACTCCCGATGAACTGCTGGACTATATTCGGGAATTCCGTTCTGACAATTTCTTTGCCATTGCAGAACTTCTGTACCACGGCGTATCCGTGGAAAAGATTCACGAAGTTACGCAGATTACGCCCTATTTCCTGGAGTCTGTCCGTAAGATCATTGATATGGAAGAACTGCTGCGGGTCAAGGTAAAGGATTTCGATACTTTGAAGCAGGCAAAGATTATGGGCTTCAGTGATAAATACATTGCCCGTCTGTGGAAATGCGCAGAAATGGATGTCTACAACCTGCGGAAAGAGAACAATCTGTTCCCCGTATTCCGTATGGTGGATACTTGCCATACCGGCGCATATATTCCATATTTCTATTCTTCCTACACAGGGGAGAACACCTCTCGCCTGACGGATAATTAGAAGATCGTGGTGCTGGGTGCAGGCCCCATCCGTATTGGTCAGGGCGTGGAATTTGACTAT
>JAFXBH010000072.1 GCA_017521875.1 Oscillospiraceae bacterium | reverse complement strand
CCTCGTTGTTCGTTCTTTGTTCAAGGGCATCCAATCGCCGGAGGACATTTGCCACTTCGACATAGCGGAGACCTTGCCTTAAGATCGAATCTGCTGCGCTGACCTTCACGGTGGCAGGTGTCGCATCACTCTCCAGTACCTCACACAGCACATCAACGGCAAGTGTCAGCCTTGCACCCAAAGCATCGCAGGCCTCCGTCAAGATTTCGGATTTCGCCTTTTCATACTCCGCCCGAAAATCGGGGTCATTCAACCTTGCCCGAATCGTGGTTTCTGAAATGCACGCAGCCTTTGCAGCCGCCCGAACAGACCCGGTCGCAATCAGCGCAGCCATGATCTTCTCGTTGCTTATTGCCATCAGCCACACCCCCCTCATTCGTGGCAGTTTTCAAAAATAACCGCCGGATATATTCAATCAGTTTTCGCATTTGCCTTTTTCTCCATTTCTCGAATCTGCCGCTTTAGGCGGTTGATTTCTTTCCGCTGCCGATCCTTTTCCTGTTCAAGTCTTTGGATTTTCTCCCCTAACAGTTCGATCAACTGAGCATTAAATTCCGTCATTAAACCGCACCCCCAATCTGTTCTGCCTTGCGCTCCCAGTACGATTCCCGGTAGCCTTTTGTCTTTTCGGGGTTGGCATCTCTCCAGTTCTTTGCATACTGGTTCATTGCATCCCGGTTGGCTCTGCGCCAGTTTCGGTTATACTCACGGATGGATTGACGGTTTTCCTCTCTCCATTTACGCATATATTCCCGGCGTGCCTCTTTTGCTGCATCTGTCAAAATAAATCATTCCTTTCTATTCGTTTGGTCAACCAATCAACCAACAACCAACAACCACGCACATTCAAGACTTTTATTTTTCTGTAATTCTAAAATAATCTTTTACATACTTGGTTGTTTGGTTGTTTAGTTGAAATGGTCAAAAATACATTGTGTTTCAACGCTTTTTCGGTCAACCAACGGTGTCAACCAACGGTCAACCGTCAAGACTTGGTTGCAATCAAAGGGGTTCAAAGTCTATTTTCGGAGGTTCTTTGTAGTAGCATTTCTGACTACCATAATCATCAAAGGTGGAAGAATTACCCCTAATCCATCCCAACTTATTACAAAGGATAGCCGCCAGCGCATAGGCATCACGCCTTGACATTTCGGGATAGTATGGGGAACGGCTTGGATACAATGCTTTCTGCCATATCTCGATTAAGCAGACCTTTTTTTCACCGCTTTGTTCTTTCTCATCCAAATACTGCTTAATCAATCCCTCTCGCCAATCGTCCTGCTCTGCCGCCGCTTGTTCCTCTTTGATAGTGGATAGCAATGCGCCATCTGCCACAGGTTTGGCAAGTGGTAAATTGTTGTCAAAGGCGTGTTTCATTTCCGCCCATGCTTGCAGAATATCCGCCTTGCATTCTTCCTCATGCTCATACAACCACCGCCCATCAACATCAACCCGAACAGGATACCAACGGCGGTTGCCTGTCTTATCCGTCAAGAATGTTTCCCGGTTGGTTGTTCCAATGAATATGCAATGCCTGGGCGTGTCGGTAGGTCTGCGATCATAAGGCTTTCGGTAAAAATCGGATGCAGTAGAGATAAAGGCCTTGGTGTTTTCCTCGCTCTTGGTGCCGGAATAATCGTTTGCCATCGTTGCAAGCAATTCCTCGATTTCCACTATCCACTTGCCCTGTATGCCCTCCAGACCCTTTTGCCCGGAAATGGTTTTGATACTGCTGTATAACTCTGGGGCAAGGGCAAGCCATTGACAAAAAGTGCTTTTACCTCCGCCCTGTTTGCCTACGAATACAACAACATCGTCAAACTTTGCCCCCGGCCGGAATGCTCGATTGATACCACCTGCAAACAGTAGCCGGGAGCATTCCCGAATGTATGGGGAATCCTCTGCACCTAACCACCGATGCAGCATGGTTTCCACTCTTGCCACACCATCCCACTCAACTGCATTTATGCGATCCTGTATGGGGT
>JAFXBH010000071.1 GCA_017521875.1 Oscillospiraceae bacterium | reverse complement strand
GGGAGTAACCACACAGCAGTGTGCCGGTGCAAAGGACTGGCACAGGATACAGGTGTAGTAGCGATCCACGGCTTCGTCGGTCATAGAAGCCAGACGGTCATCTCTCTGGGCGTAACGGGGCATTGCAACCCCATCACGGAACTTACCGGCTTCGGCAGCATCGGTGATCAGGGTGATCTGGCACTTATCTACAACAGCGTCAAACTCGTCCATGATCATCACATACAGAACTTCTGCAAAGTCTTTCAGCCGCAGGCCTGCCCCAAAGGCAGCATTGGAAACGCGGACGCGGACCTGATTCCGCTGACCGGTGTGCATAACACCTTCCATATAGTTGAACCAAGCGTGGAATTTACGCTCGATAACAGACTCGAAGTCCACCTGCATCTTCTTGCCGGCAACCTCCACATAAGTAGCCAGAGCCAGTTCGCTGGCCTGATCCAGATCCGGTCCGATGATGGTGATCTTGTGATCTTCCACCTCATTCAGTTCCCGCATAACCACCAATTCAGCGGTGGGGTTCTTAGAGGACCAGAACTCGTTGTGCATATCTGCCTTACGGATAATTTCACCCTCGAATGCCGCGGCAAATGCCACAGGAATGGACAATTCGGTAACTTTGACCTTGATGTTCCGCAGTTCCAGGGACTTCTTGACGGTGTTATTGTGGTCACACACAGACTCCAATGCGCCGGGAACCTGATTTTCGCCCAGGTCGATATCCACGATGACGGGGAAGCCCAGAGCGATAGCGCCTGCGCCGGCAGAAACCACAACAGCGTCAATGGCGCCGAAGGTGTTGACGAATGCAGGAACGCGGTTCTTGGTATAATCCAGCAGACCGCCCAGGTCACCAGGCTGCACATTACCGAAGATCAGTGCTGCACGGACGGCAACGGTCACAACATGGATGACAGAGGTAACATCGTGGCCCAGAGGAATCACACGGAATTCCAGACCCATACGGACGCCGCCTTCAGCGCACTGCTCGATGACATCGCCTACCATGAAGGTCATAATACCCTTGGACTGGTAGTCCTTGACCACCTTGACAACATCTTCGGGATTCTCTGCCTTGCCCAGCACCACGGCCACGCCGGGGATATCGCCGGTAACCAGGGGAACGCCCAGAGAACGGATAATGGGATCGGGTACGAAGCCGATACCGGAATCGTTTTCATAGGGGTTGCCGCCTTCAGCATACTTCAGGCCTTCAATGATTTCAGCGCCAACAGCGGTAGCCAGACCGGCATTCAATGCCTGGCCCAGGTCTTCCTGGTTGGTGATCAGGCTCTTCAACACGCCTACGCAAGCGGTCAAGTCGCCCAGAGTCTTCACCTTTACACCGGTTGCGGCATAAATGGTGGGGAAATAATACGCAGTGTCGGGGAATGCAACAGGATGGTCTGCACCGTATTTTTCAATGGCAGCATTTACTGCGCCTTCGGTCAGGCCGGCTACGGCATTAGAGCCGCCGTAAATCAGATCGGTTAATACACTCATGATATTTCCTCCAGTAATAATGATTTTATATAAAGCCCACAGGGCTGGATATACGAACTTATTTTTCCAGTGCTGCTTGAATCTGATTGGCAATCTGTCCCATACCCAAGGCGCTGGGATGGCCGGATTGCTTGTCAATATTTTGCAGTACAACAGTCATCACGCCATAGTGTTCTGCTGCGTTGCATATACCCTTATGGATATCCGGGTGCAATTCGGTATTCACCACTGCAACTATCTTTGATCCGGAATTGTGTTGCAGAAGATATTCCAACACTTCACAGTATGCCGGTAGTGTCTGCCGGAGATCTTCCTGTGTGCGGTGGGTATATTTCACCTGTCCCACAGATCTCTCCAGCCAACTGTCATTGGTGCCGCCGAAGACGAAGATATAATCTGCCTGCTCCCCAGTGGAAAATGCGCTTTTGACACGCTCTGTGAAAGCGGAAGAAACAGGTTGTCCGGGCCGGGTATCTGTACAGACAGTTGCGCCGGAATAACTGTCGTTGACCATAAGTTTCATCTGATTGCGCTGCATCAATTGATGCCACCAGGTATCTTCCACACGCAGCACATCGTCCACATTTTCCGGGTTGGGATAATAGCATGCATTGCCTTCGGGAATCCAGCCTTGAAATGTAGAATAACTGTCTCCCAAGATGCTAAAACTGCATCCTGTGAGATTGCTTCTGTTTGCCATAGATTTCTCCTAAAAATTTAAGCATAATGGCTGGGAGGGAGACTTCCCTCCCAGCCATAAAAACGCGGGGAAAATTACATATCCAGGTAACTGTCGGAGTACAGTACGTGGTTCTTGAAGATGTCACAGGACTTGATGGTTTCCATCAGTCTGCGGTCGTTGGGGTTGACGATAGCAGAGG
>JAFXBH010000070.1 GCA_017521875.1 Oscillospiraceae bacterium | reverse complement strand
CGGGCACTGCATAGTCTGCCATGCCGTCGCACAAAAGAACAACATATTTCATTATAAATCAGCTCCGATTTTATAAGTTAAAGCTTCACTTCACAAAAGTGAGATTGATAAAATTATAACACATTCAATTATAAATTGCAACGGCAAAATGGAAAAGGATAAGGTTTATCTGTCAGATATTGCGCCCTTTGCCTTTGCCGGGTTTGAGGTTTTTAGGTGAGAAAAATTTTTGAAATAGTAAGGGGACACTATTATGGCAGTAATTACGATCGTTGGTTCGGGAATGATGGGCAGCGCCCTGGCATTTCCCGCAAGAGAAAATGGCAATGAAGTGCGACTTGTGGGCACCCATCTTGACCGGGAGATCATTGATGCCTGCATTGCCACAAATCAGCACCCCAAATTTGAGAGACCTTTCCCGGCGGGGGTAAAATACTATCAAATCGAATCCCTTGACGAAGCATTGGAAGGCGCGGATTTTGTTATCGGCGGCGTCAGCAGTTTCGGCGTGGAATGGTTTGGGGACAAGGTTCTGCCTGCGATGAAGGAGGGAACGCCCCTGCTCACGGTGACAAAGGGATTGATAGATACGCCGGAGGGGCGGCTGATCACATACCCGGACTATTGGCGCGGCAGATTGCATGAGATGGGAAAGCAGATCCCGCTGAATGCCATCGGCGGTCCGTGCACCAGTTATGAATTGGTTGCCCACGACCAGTCCCATGTGAGTTTCTGCGGCGAAGATATGGAAGTGCTGAAATTTTTGAAAAGCGCTATGGAAACGGACTATTACCATGTGAGCATCACCGGAGATATTACCGGCATCGAAAGCGCCGTGGCGCTGAAAAACGGCTATGCTTTGGGCGTGGCGCTGACCATCGGTCTCAATCAAAAGACATTTGGGGATGATACCCTGCACTACAATTCCCAGGCGGCGGTGTTTGGGCAGGCGACCAAGGAAATGAGCCGGTTGCTGAAGTTCCAAAATGCCGATACGCTGAACAATCTCTGCGTGGGCGTGGGGGATCTGTATGTCACCGTGTACGGCGGTCGCACCCGTTTGATCGGCATTTTGCTGGGCAAGGGTCTTTCCCTTGAGGCGGCAAAAAAAGAACTCCGGGGCGTTACCCTGGAGTCGCTGGTGGTAGCAGAGCGGGTGGCACGGGCGGTGCGCAAGGCAATTGACCGGGGCGAACTGCGCGCAGCGGATTTTCCTGTGCTGTTGCATATCGATGAGATCCTCACCAAGGGGGCGGAAGTTCGCATCCCCTGGGAGGCATTTACCTATTTGGAATCATAAAACAAAACCCCAGGCTGGAAAATTCCTCGCAGAAACCAGCCTGGGGTGTGTTTCAAACCGCCTGGGGGCGGTTATTATTTTTCCTGCGCGCCTTGGGCGGCGACGGGAATTTTGTTTTTCCGCTTTAAGGACTTTCCGTCAAAGATCAAACTGAGCAGGAAAGACAGCGGGGTGACCAGCACATACACCGGCACGATCATCCAGAACCAGGGCCAGTATTTTGCCTGCCCGGCAAATTCGCCCACCGGCACGGTCTTGAAGATCTTGGGGGTGAAGATGGCGAAGAAATTGCCAATGGCGTCATTTTCGCCGGGACCCCAGATATAAGAGGTGTTTTTAAAGTGGATGGCAAGGAAATCATCTTCGTTCCACAAGGTGAAATACCCCAGTTCCCACTGGAACACCTGGTTGAGCATAATAAACAGCATCAAAAGCAAAAGTCCGGTGGGGGCGCTTAAGATCCGCTTGCAGGAGAGTTTGTGATGACCCAGCAGCACCATCAGCAGCGGCACTGCCATTACCATCCAATGGTGGTAGTAAAACCGGAGGATGTCCAGTTGCTCTGCGGCTTGGTCTGCCTTGGCGATGGGCTCTTGGGGATAGAACAGCGCGATCAGACCGCTGAGAACGCCGATGTAGAACATATAGTCCTTCACCCGGTCATTTTTGGAGAAGAACAGAAAAGGGAACAGGGCGATATTCGCGCCGCAGATGTTCACGAACCAACTGTCCCGGAGCATCCGGGCTTCGTCCACGGAGTAGGGTGGGATGTAAACTTTCAAAAAATGGAGCAAAAGACCCAGCGCCAGCAGACCAAACAGCACTGCCTTTTGGGTGAAAGTGCTCTTGTTTCGCAGTAAATAATAAAGTCCTGCGGTCACGCCGGCACAGAGGATCAGCCAGAAAAAATACCAGCCATTAAACATGGCAATGTACATATTTTGCGCCTTCTTTCTTTATTCTAAAGGTATTTTATTCCCCCCGAAAGAGAAAGTCAACGCACTTAAGGAAGTCTTAAGGAACATTTAAAGATTGGTATTTTTTGGGCAAAAGATGTTGACATTTCAACAAGTTTTGTTTATAAT
>JAFXBH010000009.1 GCA_017521875.1 Oscillospiraceae bacterium | reverse complement strand
TGAAGAACCTGACCGGTAAGGAAGGCTTTAAGGGCATCAACCCCGACGAGTGTGTTGCTCTGGGCGCTGCCATTCAGGGCGGTGTGCTCACCGGCGATGTGAAGGATGTTGTGTTGCTGGACGTTACCCCCCTGTCTTTGGGTATTGAGACCATGGGCGGCGTGTTCACCCGGCTGATCGACCGGAACACCACCATTCCTGTCCGCAAGAGCCAGGTTTTCTCCACCGCCGCTGACAATCAGCCTTCCGTAGACGTTCACGTTCTGCAGGGCGAGCGGGAAATGGCTGCATACAACAAGACTCTGGGTCGTTTCCAACTCTCCGGCATCGCACCCGCACCCCGTGGCATTCCCCAGATCGAAGTTACCTTTGACATCGACGCCAACGGCATCGTAAAGGTATCTGCCAAGGATCTGGGTACCGGCAAGGAGCAGGATATCACCATCACCGCTTCCACCAACCTTTCTCAGGACGAGATTGACAAGGCTGTGAAAGAAGCCGAGCAGTTTGCCGCAGAAGACAAGGCCAAGAAGGAAGAGGTAGACACCCACAACAACGCAGAGCACCTGATCTATCAGACCGAAAAGACTTTGGCTGATCTGGGCGACAAGGCTACCGACGAGGAGAAGGCAACTGTACAGGCTGCCATCGACAAGTTGAAGGAAACCAACAAGGGCACTGACCTGCAGGCCATTAAGGATGCTATGGACGAAGTGCAGAAAGCCTTCTACCCCATCGCGGAGAAGATGTACAAGGATGCTGCCCCTCAGGGCGAGGGTTGCGACCCCAACTGCGGTGGCTGTGGCGATGACGGCGTAGTAGACGCTGACTATCAGACTGTTGACTAATCATTCCCCAAAGGGGCGGTACATCCGCCCCTTTTCGGGCGTATCAGAGGAGAACCCCAATGGCAGAAAATAAACGGGATTACTATGAGGTGTTAGGCGTTGATAAGAACGCCAGCGCCGAAGAAATTAAAAAAGCCTATCGGAAAAGCGCTATGAAATACCATCCGGACCGCAACCCCGGCGACAAAGAAGCCGAGGAGAAGTTCAAGGAAGTGGGCGAAGCCTACGAGGTGCTGTCCGATCCGGATAAAAAGAGTCGCTATGACCAGTTCGGCTTTGCCGGTGTTGACCCCAGTTATGGCGGTGGTGCCGGCGGCGCCGGTGGCTATGGCGGATTTGGCGGATTCGGAGATTTTGGCGATTTGGGCGATATTTTCGGCTCTTTCTTTGGTGGCGGCAGCCGTCGCAGCAGCCAAAATGTTCCCCGTCAGGGCGAAAATGTAGGCGCGCGGCTGGATCTGACCTTCGAAGAGGCCGCCTTTGGCGTGGAGAAGGAAGTCTCCGCCCAGAGAATTGAAAATTGCTCTGACTGTAAGGGCACCGGCTCTGCCGACGGAAAAGTGGAAACCTGTTCTCAATGCCGCGGTACCGGTCAAATCCGTACTGTTCAAAGCGTATTCGGTATGCAGATGCAGTCCACGACCACCTGTCCCCAGTGTTCCGGCCGGGGCAAGATCGTGAAAAACCCCTGCAATACCTGTCGCGGCAAGGGCAAAGTCCGTCGCACCCACAAGGTCAAGGTGAAAGTTCCTGCCGGTATCGACAACGGACAGACCGTCCGTATTCGTGGGGAAGGTTGTGTCGGCTACAACGGCGGCCCCAGCGGCGACCTGATGGTGGATATTTACATCAAGCGCCATCCCATTTTTGAACGGGACGGCCTGCACGTCTACTGCGAAGTGCCTATCTCCTTTACCCAGGCGGCTTTGGGCGCAGAGATCGAAGTGCCCACATTGGACGGCAAGGTAAAATTTGACATTCCCGAGGGAACTCAGACCGGCAAAATGTTCTCTATGTCCGGCCGGGGTATTCCTATGGTGAACAATCCCAAACGCCGGGGCGAACATCGGTTTACCGTGGTGGTAGAGACCCCCACCAAACTGACCAAGGAGCAGAAAGAACTGCTGCGGCAGTTAGACGGCACGCTGGACGGCAAGTCCAGCCCCAAGCGGAATAAATTCTTCGATACCATCAAGGATTTCTTTGATTAAAGCCTCCCCTGTGTAAGGGGAGGTGTCGTGGCAAGTTGCCGTGACGGAGGGGTTGTTACAATCCCCCAGTCAGCCTACCCGGCTGACAGCCCCCTTTGCACAAGGGGGCTTTTATTTTTTGTGATAATTATCACATATCTTTTCCAAAATTTGTGGTATACTATCATTAGAAAACATAACAAGGAGGATTACACAATGTCTGTATTGCATATTACGAAAGAAACCTTTGAAAAGGAAGTTTTACAATCCGACAAGCCTGTTCTGCTGGACTTCTGGGCCAGTTGGTGCGGCCCTTGCCGTATGCTGGGCCCCATTCTGGACGAAATTGCCGAGGAGCGGGAAGATATTAAGGTCTGCAAAGTGAATGTGGACGACGAGCCGGAACTGGCTGCCAAATATCAGATTGTCAGCATTCCCACGGTCTTTGTGATCAAGGACGGTGAGATCACCGCCCAGTCCTTAGGCGCAAAACCCAAGCCTCAGATTTTGGAATTACTGTAAAGTTTTACCCCCTTTGTCATTGCAAGGAGCGTCAGCGATGCGGCAATCTTGCTCCTTTGTCATTGCGAGGAGCGAAGCGACGTGGCAATCTTAACTAGATTCCCATAGATTCCCACGCCAGTGTGAACACTGGCTCGGAATGACAATGTAGGTACCGTGTATTCACTGGCTCAGAATGACAATGGAGGACACGAATGGATTGGAGTATTGCTATGACCGAAAAGATTTATGATATGCTGATCGTGGGCGGTGGGCCCGGTGGTTACACTGCGGCGCTGTACGCTGCCCGGGCAGGTCTGCAAGCCGTTGTTTTGGAGCGGCTGGCCGCCGGCGGACAGATGGCTGAGACGCCCAAAATTGACAACTACCCCGGCTATGTAGACGGCGTGGACGGCTACACCTTGGGTCAGCAAATGAAGGACACCGCAGAGAAGTTCGGCGCGGAGACCAAATTTGTGGAAGTGACCAAACTTTCGCTGGACGGCAAAATCAAATCCGCAGAGACCACCGGCGGTGTGTTTCACGGCAAGACCGTGGTGATCGCCACCGGCGCCAATCCCAAGTATCTGGGTGTGCCGGGGGAGCAGGAACTCTATGGCCGGGGCGTCCATTACTGCGCTGCCTGCGACGGTATGTTCTACCGGAACAAAACCGTTGTGGTAGTTGGCGGCGGCAATACCGCTGCGGCGGATGCGCTGCTGCTTTCCAATTTGGCAGCCAAGGTGATTTTAGTCCACCGCAGGGATTCCCTCCGGGCGGCAAAGGTATACCACGCCCCGCTGCAACAGGCGGAGAATGTGGAATTTTACTGGAACCGGCAGGTCAGGGAGATCCGCCAAGGGGAAATCGAAACAGAAAATCTCCTCACCGGCCAGCGGGAGGTGATTCCCTGCGACGGTGTGTTTGTAGGCATCGGCCGAAAACCCGCCACGGAACTTGTGAAAGGCATCCTGACCTTGGATGAACAGGGATATATCGTAGCCGAGGAAGATACTTCCACCAACATTCCCGGCGTGTTTGCGGTGGGGGATGTGCGGACAAAAAATTTGCGGCAGATCGTCACCGCTGTGTCTGACGGCGCCGCCGCTGTCCACCAGGCAGAGGAATATTTGGCCACAATTTAAATGATAAAACCCGGAGGGTGTCCCTCCGGGTTAAAATTTTGCCATAATGGCATCGGCGCCACGGGTCAGGGCATCTTCCCCCACCCCGGCGGCGGCAAAATAGCCTTCTTCTGTGGTACTGCCGTGGGGGACTGCCCAGGCGCCGGCGTCTGTTCCTGCCGCCAACAGGCCGCCCATGGCGTGGAACATTGCCACATTGTCCAGTGCCGATTCCAAAATCTGCGCCGTTTCCCTGTCAGGGAAACGGCCTTTGCCCTGCAAATTGCCTACGGTGGACAGGGTAGGCACCCAAATAGTGCCGTTGGCTCGCATTGCGCATAAAGCGTCATAGGTCAGGTACGCCCCGTGTTCCACAGAATCCACCCCCGCTTCCGCGGCGGCCAAGGCGGTCTCTCCGTTGGCATGGGCCATCACCGCCATGCCCTCTTCGTGGGCAATATGGATCAGTTCCTTGATCATTTCCGGCGGCAATCCATCTTCCGTCAGCACGCCAAACCGGTGGAAATCCATCAATCCGGAGATCATAATTTTGATAAAATCCGCCCCATCGGCTTTGGCTTTCTGTACCAAGCGGGCGTATTCCTGCAAATTCTCATAGACAACGCCGATGAAACTGCCGTAATGGCCGGCGTAACACAAAGGCGACAAAGGTGTGCGGTAGCGAATGCCGTATTCGGTTGCCAACTCCCTGGCCTTTGCGCCCACACCCCACCGGTCACCGCCGTCCCGCAGGTAGGTGTATCCCAAACGGCAGTAAATTTCCAGTTTCTCCCGGATGTACCCCTCATCGGGGGCAACGCTATGGCGGCAGATCGCCTGTTTCCAGTCCTTGCCGTCCAATAGTATATGCATGTGACAGTCTGCCCGCATTTTCCCGCACCTCCTTTTGTTTTATCACTCCCACGCCAATGAATACACGGCACCTACATTGTCATTCCGAGCCAAAGAACACACAGCACCTACATTGTCATTCCGAACCAGTGCTCACACTGGTGTGGGAATCTACACTGCCGACTTTAGATTGCCGCGTCGCTGCGCTCCTCGCAATGACAAGGAGGGAGATTGCCACGGGCTGACGCCCTCGCAATGACATCGTAAAAATTATAGCAAATGGATAGAAAATTGTAAACTTTTTTGTAATGGTATTGCAATCTTTCAGGGGTTTGGTAAAATAGTACATTAGAGAAGAATTTTCCCAAGGAGGAATGGTTTGTGATCAAAACACTGGCCCGGAGTATCCGGGAGTACAAATGGGCATCGCTGGGCAGCCCCATTTGTATGGTCGGCGAGGTTACCATGGAGATTTTTATCCCCTTGGTGCTGGCCGAACTGCTGCGCCAGGGCATTGAGCCCGGCTATATGCCTGCGGTATGGAAATACGGCGGATTGTTGGCGCTGTGCGCCTTGTGCAGTTTGGCCTTTGGCGTGGCGTCGGCCTTTTTTGCCGCCTATGCCAGCACGGGATTTGCCCGGAATCTGCGCCACGATATGTTTGCCAAGGTGCAGACTTACGATTTTTCCAACATCGACAAATTCTCCACATCTTCCATCGTCACCAGACTTACTTCCGATGTGGCTACTTTGCAGATGACTTTCCAGATGTCCATCCGTATGATCTTCCGTACCCCGGTGATGCTGGTGATGGCGCTGGTGATGGCATTCCGCATCAGCCCCCGGCTGAGCCTGATTTACTGCGTGACGCTGCCGTTGCTGGCGGTGGGTCTGTTTGCGCTGATCAAACTGGTGCATCCTATTTTTGAGCGGGTGTTCAAGACCTATGACAAACTGAACAATGTAGTCCAGGAAAATGTCCGGGGCATCCGGGTGGTGAAATCCTTCGTCCGGGAAGAGGCGGAAATGAAGAAATTCGACGAAACCTCCAACACCATTTACAAGGACTTTACCAAGGCCGAACGGATCATGGCCTTCAACAATCCCCTGATGCAATTTGCGGTGTATGCCAGCATTATTGTCATTTCCTATTTGGGCGCTAAATTGGTGGTGGGCGGCGAGATCGACACCGCAGCCCTGACGGCTATGTTCACCTACACCAGCCAGATCCTGATGGGTCTGATGATGATGTCTATGGTGTTTGTCATGTTCACCATGAGCCGGGCCCCTATGCGTCGTGCCTACGAACTGCTGACAGAAGAACCTGCCCTGACCCAACCGGAAAACCCGGTCACGGAAGTAAAAGACGGCTCTATCACTTTTGAAAATGTATCCTTCCGGTACAGCAAGGAAGCGGGCAGAAATGCCTTGGATAACATCAATTTGCACATTGACGCCGGAATGACCGTGGGTATTCTGGGCGGCACAGGCTCCAGCAAATCCACCTTTGTGCAACTGATCCCCCGGCTTTACGACGCCACCGAAGGCTGCGTAAAGGTGGGCGGCGTGGATGTGCGGGATTACCACATCACCGCCCTGCGGGATGCGGTTTCTATGGTGCTGCAGAAGAATGTGTTGTTCTCCGGCAGTATCAAAGACAATCTCCGCTGGGGCAATCCCGACGCCACCGACGAAGAAATGGAACACGCCTGCCGCTTGGCCTGCGCCCACGATTTTATTGTTTCCTTCCCCGACGGGTATGACACCCACATCGAGCAGGGCGGCACCAATGTGTCCGGCGGACAGAAGCAGCGGCTTTGTATTGCCAGAGCCCTGCTGAAGAAGCCGAAGATCCTCATTTTGGACGACTCTACCTCCGCGGTGGACACCCGTACCGACGCTTTGATCCGCAAGGCATTTGCGGAAGAAATCCCCGGCACCACCAAACTGATCATTGCCCAGCGGGTGGCTTCCGTGCAGGAGGCGGATCTGATTCTGGTGCTGGACGGCGGCAAGATTGCCGCGATGGGCAATCACGAAACATTGCTGCAAACCTCGGAAATCTACCGGGAAGTTTATGAATCTCAGGTGAAAGGAGGCGAAGAGTAATGCCTCCGATCCGTATGAAAGGGGACGGCCGCAAGGCCAAGAATCCCAAGCAGACGATCCTGCGGCTGCTTTCTTATATGAAGCCCTACCGGGGTACTATGATCCTGGTGATCCTGTGTATTCTCATTGGCTCTTTGGCCACGGCCCTGAGCAGTTACTCCTTAGACCCCCTGATCAACAACTATATCGTACCCCTCACCGGCCAGGAAAATCCTGACTATTTGCCCTTGGTGCGTTTCCTTGTGGCAATGGGCATCGTGTATGTGCTGGGTATTGTTTCCTCGTTTTTGTATAACTATTTGATGGTGCGGGTAGGTCAGGGAACCCAGAAAACCATTCGGGACGATATGTTCCGCCATATGCAGCGGCTGCCCATTCGATATTTTGACACCCACCCGGCAGGCGATGTGATGAGCCGCTATACCGCGGATATCGACACCCTGCGGCAGATGATCACCCAGGCTCTGCCCAACTGCATTTCCTCCATCGCAACTTTGGTAACGGTGTTTGCCCTGATGATCAAGGCTTCCCCTATTCTCACTGTGGTGGTAGTGATCACCGCCATGGGCATTCTCTATATTACCAAAGCGGTGGCGATGAACTCTGCCAAGTTCTTCATCGGCCAGCAGAAATCTCTGGGTAAAGTCAATGGCTATGTGGAAGAGATGATCTCCGGTCAGCGGGTGGTGAAAGTGTTCTGCCGGGAGGAGACCTGTAAGGACGAATTTAATACCATCAACGAAGACCTGCGGGTCAACGCCTTCAAAGCCGGCGCATTTACCAATATGATGGGCCCTGTGAACAACAATTTGGGCTATATCCAGTACACCATTTTGGCCATCGTAGGCGGCTATCTGGCCATTGCCTCCGGTGGAAAATGGCTGGATTTAGGCGGCTTGGCGGCATTTCTGCTACTGAGCCGGAAGTTCAATATGCCCATCGGTCAGGTCAGTAATCAGATCAACGCCATTGTGATGGCGCTGGCCGGCGCGGAGCGAATCTTCGAACTGATGGACGAAGAAACAGAAACCGACGACGGCTATGTGACGCTGGTCAATGTAAAAGAGGAAAACGGCGTTTTGGTGGAATGTCCGGAGAGAACAGGCCGCTGGGCCTGGCGGCATCCCCATCAGGCAGACGGCACTGTAACCTACACCGAGGTCAGAGGCGACATCACCATGGATTCCGTGGACTTCGGCTATGTGCCGGAAAAGACGGTGCTTCACGATGTGACGCTGTATGCCAATCCCGGTCAGAAACTGGCCTTT
>JAFXBH010000069.1 GCA_017521875.1 Oscillospiraceae bacterium | reverse complement strand
CAAATAGTCCCGTTTTTCAATGATCGTACCCCAGGCCGCCCAAACTGCCGGTTTCGGAGAAATGGAAAGCACATATCGGAAGGCTTCCAGGTTCTCCCGGTGCAAGATAGGATTGCAGTTTTTTTCCATTGTATCCGGGTCAGTCGCCCGCTGGGCATAGACGTTGAACATAATAAAACTGTCAAACCCGTTTCCCAAAGCGATTCGCTCCACGGATTTTAAGGTGTTGTCCAAATCTCCCGGTTGGGCGGTGGAGGGGTTGATACCGATGCAGATCAGCGGATTTTTACCCCGGGTTCCCAGTATGTACCGGTAGTCAGCATAGAAATTGGGGGCATAAAGCCATTTTGTCACATCGTAACTCTCATTGGGAAGATTGGCTTTTGTCAACGCCTCCTGAAAGGTGACCAATGTCAGTTGGTCGGTCGGTGCAGAGGGTATATGCATACTAAAGGCCTCCTATGCCCATAGAACTGCATCCACAGGAATGTCATATTCCTCCGTGGGAAGAGATTCCAGCATTTGAAAATCATAGCACAGGGCTAATGTGTAGTGACCGGGTTCTTCGGCCAAAAAACGGTCATAAAAACCGCCGCCGTAACCCATACGGTCTCCTCGTTCGGTAAAAGCCAAACCCGGCATCAGCACCAGAGCGGTCTTGTCATCTGCCACAGGGCCGTCGGCAACCGGCTCGGGAATGCCCATTTCACTTTTTTCCACTTGAGAAAGATCATCCAGGTAGATAAAACGCATTTCCTCTCCGTACACCTTGGGAACTGCCACTTTTTTACCGTCCCGTAATGCCTGCTCCAGCATTGGCACAGTACGTACTTCCTGATTATAGGGCAGGTAGCCGTAGATTGTTTTGGCGTTGCGGTAAGCCGGCGTATTGACAAACTGGGCCATCAGGTCCCGGCTGCGACGGAGGATTTCTTCCTCGGTCATCGCTCGCTTTTTCTCCCGAATCTCCCGGCGCAAGGTTTTTTTATCCATTGTGTTCCTCCTTGGATTGTTTCCGGAACAGCCGAAACCAGAAAAACACTGCCAACTGGCCGGGAATTCCCAGCAGAAATACCTTCCAGATATTCAGATTGGCAAATACAAGAAGGGACATATACACACTGAGCAGACCGCCCCATACAATGATGGATACCAAGGTCTGGTTCCAGCGGAAATCCCGCCAGGCAGAGCGTAGGCTCAGCATTACAATCGCATCTGCGGGAATGGCATACACAAAAGCCATCCAACTCTTTTCCACGCCTATAGAGGACAGGATTACAAACAACAAAATCGATACAAACCAAACGAGCAAGGAACTCAGTCCCAAAATACTGTTCTTATCGGCTTTCCGTTTCAGCGTTTTTTCCACAGCCTTTTCCATTCTGCTGACCACTGCGCCCCGCTCCTCCGGCAGACGGTTAGGGTCTGCCAGCAGGTCATTGACGGTGACACCAAACAATTCAGAAAGTTGCACCAATGTCAGCACATCCGGCATAGATTCTCCCCGTTCCCATTTGGATACGGCCTTATCGGAATAATTCAGTTTTTCTGCCAACCGTGCCTGAGTGAAGCGCTGTTGCTTGCGGTAGGACGCGATATTGGCACCCAGTATCCTTTTCAGTTGCTCATCGTTCATGGTTTTCCTCCGGGGTATAGTTTACTTTATTTTAACAGAAACAGGAACGTTTTTCAACCATAGAAAATGCCACCTCTTGTAAAGAGGTGGCGAATATGTATCAGTCTTCCGGAAACAGTTGCTCGCAGCAATACTTAATGATCGCGCTTCTGGTGACGATGCCGATAAAAGTATCCTTATCGTCTACCACGGGAACAAAATTTTGGCTGCTGGCCCGGCGGATCAGATCCTGCATATTGGTAGTAACGCGGACAGGAACATTATCCTTCCGACGGGTAATTTCCATGATCCGTCTGGCCTCTGCCTGCCGCATATCCATATAGCACATATTTTTCAATGCCCAAAGCAGGTCACCCTCTGTCAGTGTACCACGGTACTCTCCCCGTTTATTTAGGATGGGCAATGTGGCGTATCCGGAAGTCTCCATCTTCTCCAACGCCTGACGAACGGTGTAATCATCATATAAGAAGGCGCACATAGCCTTCGGAGTTAAGAAAAACAGGATATTATTCATGGTTGCTCCTTTATGGCAGTGGTTCGGTGGCTGTCAGCCACCATTAATATTATAGCATAGATTTCCGAAATAAGCATATAAATTCTTTGTAAACATACTGTAAAGACGCAGAAAATCCCATCCCGTTTTTGTGCATTTTGCACATATCTCCATTGACTTCACCAATCTCTACCGGCAGTAGAAACAGATTTTCTACCGTTACGGGAGTACAAAACGCCTTCGGTAGGGTGCAAAATACATATCCCGTGCTATAGTAATATCAAGCGATAAGGAGGTATTACTATGGCAAAACGCATCAAACTCTGCAACCGACTCCTTCCCGATTACACCCGAGGAGAAGAATTGATGAATATGGTGACCCACATTGTGGGCGGTGGTTTTGGAATTCTGGTGCTGATCCTGTGCGTCGTGAAAGCAGCGCTGAATGGAAATACGCCCGGCGTCATTGGCTCTGCCATTTACGGTGGAACAATGGTCGTACTGTATACCATTTCCAGTGTTTATCACGGCCTGCGTAATGGAACAGGCAAAAAGGTAATGCAGATCATTGATCACTGCACCATTTATTTTCTGATCTGTGGCACTTACACACCTATTATGTTATCTGCTTTCATTCCGGTCTATCCGGTTGCAGGACGGAGCATACTGGCCGCAGAATGGGCACTCGCTGTTTTGGCAGCCACCCTCACCGCCATTGATTTGAAGAAGTACAATGTTTTCTCCATGATTTGTTATATTCTGATGGGCTGGGGAATTATCTTCTTTCTGCCCCAGACAATGGCCATACTGTCACGCCCGGGATTTCTTTGGCTGTTGGGTGGGGGAATCGCCTATACCATCGGCGCTATCCTTTACGGAATCGGATCAAAGCACCGTTGGTTTCACTCGGTATTCCATATCTTTGTGGTACTGGGCAGTTTGCTGCAATTTCTGTCCATTCTGTTCTACTGTATATAAAAACGAGCCTGTCACAAGACAGGCTCGTTTTTTATCATTCTGCTTGGAAGGAATCAAAGATGGTAGTATCTTCTGCCTCGCTGATGGCGTTGCCTGCCATACAGTCGGCAAACTGCTGGCCTGTCATAGTCTCGTGGGCCAGCAGGAATTCCACTACCTGCTTCATTTTATCTGCATCCCGGGTAAGAATCTGGGCGCAATGGTCATAAGCCTTGTCGATAATGGCTTTTACCTCATCGTCAATGGTGCCGGCAACCTTTTCGGAATACCCTTTCACCTTTTCATAATCCCGGCCAATGAACAGTTCGTCGCCGCCGGTATAAGATATGGTACCCAGACGCTCGCACATACCGTAGCGAGCCACCATATCCCGGGCCAGTTTGGATGCCCGGTCGATATCGTTGGATGCGCCGGTGGAGATATCCTTCAGGAACAGCGCCTCTGCCACACGACCGCCCAGCAGGCCGACGATCCGTTCATACATTTCGTTGCGGGTCAGGTGGTCGGCATCCTCCTTAGGTGTCGTCCAGGTCAGTCCCAAGGCGTTGCCTCTGGGGATAATGGATATCTGATGCACCGGATCGTGGGTGGGCAGACTGTGCATAGCCACTGCGTGGCCT
>JAFXBH010000068.1 GCA_017521875.1 Oscillospiraceae bacterium | reverse complement strand
CCACCGAGGATAATTGGAAAGGGCTTTTCCTGACAATGGCGCAAGTGGCCGGTAACACAAATGGTGGTATTTCTCCCACATTTAAGGAAGGCTTACCAAATCTATACTGCGGTATTTTCGCCACTGTTTTGTCATTCCTTTATTTACTTTCAAAAGATGTGAAAACAAAGGATAAAATATGTGCTGTCTGTATGCTGCTATTCTTTAACATCAGTTTCATTGTCCGACAACTGGATTATATTTGGCACGGTTTTCACTTCACAAATATGATTCCCTATCGATTCAGTTTTCTTTACAGTTTTGTGATCCTATACATGGGATATATTGCGTGGATCAATCGCAATAATCTTCGATTGGGTCAAGTTGCTGTATCTGCATTGGCATCGCTGGGTATTGTGCTTTGTTATAAAGATTTGAACGACATTGTATTTTGGGCATACAACGGTGTTCTTTTGCTGCTTTATATCTCTACATTGGTATACCATAGTGTTCATCAATCAGAAAAGATAACAGCAACAAATAAGTCCATGCCCATTCCCGAAAATATTACAAAGCGAAGAGTCTGTAGTTATGCATTTGTAGGTATAATAGCAGTAGAAGTGGTTTTAAATTTGGTCAATTTCGGCGTAAACTTCTCCCCTACAAACGCCTCCAATTATCCGAAGGGTAAGGCGGATTCCGCTGCAGTCATTGAGTACATGCATGAACTGGAAAAGGAAACACCTTTCTATCGTGCTGAAACAACCCATACGCAAACACTCAATGATGGCGCATTAAATGGATATCACGGAATCACCGCCTTTACCAGTTCCGCAAATGTTAAGGTTACAGAATTTATGCAATCTCTAGGCTATGGCGCAAAAAACACCTATAACCGCTACAGTTTTGAAGAAGGTTCTCCTGTGGCAAATTTGTTCCTAAGTCTTAAGTATATGATTGAGCGCGATGGCAGAGTGGAAGATAACGCCTATTTTGATGACATTTATAATGTAAAAAATATTCATCTATTGAAAAACAACGCATATCTTCCCCTAGGTTTTCTCTGCAATTCTCAGATTTTAAATGTTGATTTCGATATTAAAGCCAATCGTTTTGCATTGCAAAATGATCTCATCCAGCAGGCTGCAGGATTAAATGCAGATGTATGGCATTCTTTTTCCGGCAATTCTCTCACTATTAAAGGCACAGGAGTTGATATTACACCACAACCCAGTACAGGTTACTGCGCCTATACAACAAAAAACGAAAAAAATGCCACCATCACATATAGTTATACTGCTGACAAGTCGGGCTTTGTATGTATCGATTTGGATCTTTCCAAACGAAATAGTTACTCTGTATATCTAAATAATATCCTTCTGTATAGCGAAACCCACAGTCTACCGCAAATGATCTCTGTATGCGATGTTGTTCCGGGTGATGTAGTGCAAGTCAAATTAAAATGCAAAGAAAACGAAAATGGCACTATTAAAATCCAGGCTGCAGTTTTGAATGAAACATTGTTCCGCAAGGCGTATAACAATCTATCCTCCTCTGTGCTGGATATTACCTCGTTTGAGGACACAAAAATTATTGGCACCATTGATTGTAAAAATGATGGCGTATTATACACTTCGATACCTCAAAATGGTAATTGGAATGCCATTGTAGACGGCAACCCCACAGAAACCGTTGCAATTGGTGACGCTATGGTAGGATTGTTACTGTCCAAGGGATCTCATACAATCCAATTTGTATACAAAAATAACGCCTTTTGTATAGGCTGGAAAATCAGTCTTGCATGCTTGCTGGTCTTTATTGTTTTATCAGTTCTGGCATATAAGCCTACAATTATTTCTAAATTACAAAAATTCAAAAAGTAAAAACAGATCCTTCACATCTGAACAATTATAAAAATATCCACCGATTAATTGTCGGTGGATATTTTTCAACCAATTTTAACCTATTTCTCTCACACGAATAACGCCGTTAATCTGTTTCAGTTTTTCAATGGCTGTCGCAGAGGGGGCGCTATCCAGATCCAGCATTGTATAGGCATATTCACCCTTACTGCGGTTCATCAGGTCAGAAATGTTAATATTATCGTTTGCAAGAACCGTTGTAAACTGGCTGATGGTATTGGGAATATTTTTATGCAAGATAGTAATTCTGGATGCTTTCGTACACACACCCATATCGCAGGCGGGGAAGTTTACAGAGTTGGTGATATTACCGTTCTTCAGGTAGTTCATCACTTGCTTTACAGCCATCTTTGCACAGTTATCTTCGGATTCTTCGGTAGATGCGCCCAAATGAGGAATGGCAACAACGCCCTCCATACCGGCAGTCTTATCATTGGGGAAGTCGGTAATATAGCGGGAAACCTTACCGGATTTCAACGCTTCTTCCAAGGCATCGTCATCAACCAAAAGATCACGGGCGAAGTTCAGGATTACAACGCCATCCTTCATCTTGGAAATGGCTTCTGCATTGATCATCTTCTTGGTGTCTTCCAGCAGAGGAACATGCAGAGTAATAATATCGCAGTTGGCATAGATATCATCACGGGTCTTAACAGGGATAATATTACTGTCCAAATGCCAGGCAGCATCAATAGAAATGTAGGGGTCACAGCCGTATACATTCATGCCCAATTTGCAGGCAGCATTTGCCAAAGGACCACCAATGGCGCCAAGGCCAATCACGCCAAGATTCTTGCCCATAATTTCGTGGCCGGCAAACTTGGATTTGCCCTTTTCTACCTGCTTTGCCACATCAGTAGTATCCTTAATGGTCTGCACCCAGTTGATGCCACCAACCACATCACGGCTACCCAGTAACATACCGCAAATGGCCAATTCCACAACACCGTTGGCGTTTGCACCAGGGGTATTAAACACTACAATACCCTCCTGGGCACAACGATCCAGAGGAATATTGTTGACACCAGCGCCGGCTCTGGCGATCGCAAGCAGTTCCGGAGAGAACTTCATATCGTGCATTGCCGCACTACGGACAACAATTGCCTGTGCATCAGCAACATTCTCAGTTTTCTGATATTCTTCCGTCCAAAGAGCAGAACCCTTGTCGGAAATTTTATTTAAATAATGATACTGAAACATATTCGTCATCATCTCCCTGTTATGTATGGCTCTCTTCAAACGCCTTCATAAATTCTACCAGTTTTTCTACGCCTTCAATGGGCATTGCATTATAGATACTGGCGCGCATACCGCCTACAGTCCGATGACCCTTCAGATTTACAAAACCTGCAGCAGTGGCTGCCTTTACAAATTCTGCATCCAGTTCCTCATTGCCGGTCACAAAGGGAACATTCATCAACGAACGGTCTTCCTTACGGACAGTGCCCTTGAACAGTTTACTGCTATCCAGGAAGTCATACAGAACTTTAGCCTTTCTGATATTGCGCTCCTGCATTGCTTCCAAACCGCCCATTTTTTTCAGCCATTTAAAGACCTTACCACAAATATAAATGCCGTAGGCAGGAGGTGTATTGTACATAGAGCCGTTGTCTGCGTGAATCTTGTACTGCAACATCGTGGGAGTACCGGGGTATACTTCCTCAGAAATCAAGTCCTCACGGATAATAACGATCACAACACCGGCAGGACCAATATTCTTCTGCACGCCACCGTAAATCAAACCATACTTAGTCACATCTACCGGCTCAGACAAGAAGCAGGAAGATACATCGGAAACCAACAATTTACCCTTGGTATTAGGCAGTGTATGGTACTTCGTACCGTAGATAGTGTTATTTTCGCAAATATATACATAGTCAGCATCCTCACTGACCGGCAGATCAGTACAATCGGGAATATAAGAGAATGTCTTGTCTGCAGAGGATGCAATGGCGTTTGCTTTTCCGTACTTCTGGGCCTCCTGATAGGCTTTCTTGGCCCACTGACCGGTGATAATATAGTCTGCAACACCGTTCTTCATCAGATTCATAGGAATCATAGCAAACTGCTGGGAAGCGCCGCCCTGCAGGAACAGGACTTTATAGTTATCGGGAATATTCATGAGATCCCGCAGATCAGCCTCGGCCTCGTCAATAATCTGCTGATAGGCTTTGGATCGATGACTCATCTCCATAACGGACATACCAGTGCCGTTATAATCAAACATTTCTGCCGCTGCTTCTTGCAGAACTTCTTCCGGTAAAACTGCAGGACCTGCAGAAAAATTATACACTCTAGCCATTTACTTTTCCTCCTGTTTAATGAGTAAATCTATAAGACGATATCCGTCTTCCACAAAAATGCCTGTCTCAGACGCTGCTTTTTCGGAAAATACCCGAGTATTGATCTCTACTTTACTACTGTCATAGATCACAAACGGAACGGGATCTGCCGTATGGGTACGCATGCAAATAGGTGTGGGATGATCCGGAAGCACCAAGATACGGTAATCCACTTTGGCATTATCCAGCGCTTCTTTCACAGGGCCAATCACATACTTATCAATCTCTTCAATAGACTGTACCTTATGGTCTGCTTTACCCTGATGTCCCATTTCATCCGGGGCTTCAATATGAATGTATACAAAGTCTTGGCCGTCTTCCAGCAATGCTTTCAACGCAGCCTGGGCTTTTCCGGTGTAGTTGGTATCTAACGAACCGGTAGCACCTTCCACTTCAACAACCTCCATGCCAGCGCCTACGGCTATGCCTTTCAGCAAATCTACGGCAGAGATCATGGTACCGTTCAAGCCGGTTTTCTCCCGAAAGTTCTGCAGTGAAGGTTTGGTACCTGCACCCCAAAACCAAAGCGAATTGGCTTTATTGAGTCCTTTGGCTGCCCGTTCCACATTCAAAGGATGGTCATTGAGTACACTAAAACTCTTTGCCATCATTTCACGGAAATAGGGATTCTCTGGCAGGAACGGTCCAATCACCTGACCGAGGTGGTCGTGAGGAGGCTCCATATCCAGCACTTCTCCTTTGTCCCAAATAGTTATATGGCGATAACTGGTACCTGTATAAAACTGAAATTTATCATTTTGGAATACATCTCGAATGGCATTCATTAAAACATCGGCATCTTGTGTAGAAATCTCACCGGAACTGTGATCCAGAATTGTCTTACTCTCATAAGGCTCATCCTCAGAAAGTGTGACGATGTTACAGCGGAAAACAACGTCTGTATCCTTCATATCAACGCCAACACTCAATGCTTCCAGGGGTGATCGTCCTGAATAGCATGATTCCGGATTATACCCCATAACGGCAAGATTGGCCACGTCACTGCCGGGCTTCATCCCCTGGGGCACAGTTTTGACCATACCGACTGTTCCACCGGATGCCAAAATATCCATATTGGGGGTTTTTGCATATTCCATAGGTGTCAATCCACCCAACTGCTCAATTGGCAGATCTGCCATACCATCAGACAGTACTACAACATATTTCAAGCAGATTCCCTCCTTGTATGTCCTCGATAGGTGCACAAATGTTTCTTCATATAATAACACTTCTGTTTTCAAATTACAATAGTAAAATCAAAATTTCTCGCATTTTTCAACGACTTTTTTACATTTTGTAAGAAAAAAAGAAGCCCATAGTATGAATTTCTTCAAACCAGGGCTTTTTCTTAATTAGATAATAGAGATCTTATAATATTCCAGCCAAAAATTGATCTGCAGCATATAGGCAATTGTCTGTGGTAGTTTCATTAATTGACCGTACCACGGCCAGGTAAAATCCATATCCAGTAATTTCTGTATAGCCTCACGGTTAACCATTCCGTAAATTGGAGCATCATTTTGCTCCAGCAGTTGTTTTAACAAACCCATTACCATCTCAAGGTAATGAGGATCGTACGTTTTGGGATATGGACTCTTTTTTCTCCACAGAACGTCTTCAGGCAGAATTCCCTCCATAGCGCAACGAAGAAGACCTTTCTCCTTGTTCTTATAGTCCTTAAATTCCCAAGGAACACCGTACAGGTATTCTGCAATTCTGTAATCACAGAACGGAACACGGACTTCAAGACCGCATGCCATGCTCATACGGTCTTTTCTGTCCAGCAGAGTTTGCATAAACCAGGTATAGTTCAGGTTGACCATTTCCTTCATTCGCTTTTCCTGAGGGGAAACACCGGAGAGAATGTCACATTGGGAAAGTGTTGCATGATAATGATCATTCACAAATGCCTGTGGATCTATTTTTACATCTGCATTTAAGAACGACGCTCTTTGCAATGTGTTCTGCGCCCATGGGAAGCCGTTAAACGACCGAACATCCGGATCTCTGTACCAAGGATATCCGCCAAAAATCTCATCAGCACACTCTCCTGACAACGCCATCTTTACATCCTTACGAATATTTCTGCAAAACGCCAAAAGCGAGAAATCCACATCTGCCATTCCCGGCAGATCCCTTGCTATTGTAGCGTTTTTAAGTTCACCAATAAGATCCTCCGGAGTTAACACAGTCCAGTGGTGATTACAACCCAGCGTTTCCTGCATTAGCGCAATATAGGAATTGTCTGAATTTGGTTGGAATTTTTCGGATACAAAATATTTTTGATTATCCTTATAGTCTACAGAGAATGTATTTAACCGCTCTCCCCTGCTTTCTAGTTCCTTCGCACATATGGATGAGATTAAACTGGAATCCAGTCCACCGGACAGGAACGTTCCCAACGGAACATCCGAGACCATCTGTCTTCGGATGGCATCTGTCACAAGAAATCGTACATTTTCAACAGTCTCTGCAAAATTGTCCGTGTGCTCTCTGTCTGTTAATTTCCAATATCGCCACCAATGAAAATTTTCCAGATCATAATAACCGCAACAACCGGGCATCAATTCATAAACATTTTGAAAAACACCACTACCGGGCACACGACCCGGCCCTAACAGAACTACCTGTGCGATCCCCTCCTGGTCCAATATCCTTGGCACACCGGGATAAGATAATAGCGTTTTTATTTCGGAAGAAAAGAGAAGGCCTCCGGAAAAAACGGTATAGAAAAAAGGTTTTACGCCCATTCTGTCTCTGGCGACAAACAGTCTTTTATCTCTTTTTTCCCAAACTGCAAAAGCAAATATGCCATTGAATTTATGAACGCATTCCTCTTTCCATTGAGCATAGGCGTGAAGAACTACTTCTGTATCACTACTAGTGACAAATTCGTGTCCTAATGTCTGTAACGCATTTCGCAACTCCAGAGTATTATACAGTTCCCCGTTATATGTAATCACATATTCATTCCCTGCCCAGTACAGGCTCATCGGTTGTGCTCCACCCGCTGGATCAATGATTGAAAGTCTTGTGTGTAATAGGCAACAACGCCGCTCCATATAACTACCTGACCCGTCAGGACCTCTGTGTGTCATAGTGGAAAGCAACGAATCCAATATTTTTGAATCAAACGGCAAACCAAGAATGCCTGCAATCGCACACATATATTTCCGCTCCTTTCTATCTCTACATTCTATGCAAATCAGAGAATTATGTGCATAGAAATCACCTTAGCCGGGCATAGTATTCACGGTGATGTAAATGAAAGGCAGCAAAGATGTACTCTCTTCAATATTGAAAACAACACAAATGGGACAAATCGGTATTCGAAGCATTTTAAAGACACCTCTGCACACAAAACTTCGATCAGAATTAAACTCCCAGTTGCGGGAATACGATGCCATTGAACAGGAAGCACACGGCATTGCCCTGTCAAGAGGTTGGCATTTGGAAGAATTGGATCCCGCAATCAAGGGTATGACCAATTTGATGACCCGTTCCAAATTATCTTTCGGAAATGCTGACTCAAAAGCGGCAAAGATGATGATTCAAGGTAATACAAGAGGGATTATTAAGGGGTTTAAAAATCTGAATCAGTTCCCTCCAACAGATCAACGTGTTGCAGATCTTGCCCACAAACTGATTGATTTTGAGGAAGCCAACAACAAACAACTCCAAGGATTTTTATAATCCTTGGAACTTTTTTATCCATATCATCATAGCATAATAGGAATAATGAAAGGAGGCGGTAGTATTTCTGCCACAGGATACATACAAGTGCACGCATACACCAGTAATGCTCTGATTCCCCTGCGGGATGTAGCGGTATCCATAACAGACACTTCCGGAGGGGCGATTGCGCTTCGATTAACCAACCGCAGCGGATTTTTAGATGTTCCGGTAGAAATAGAAGTTCCGGATCTTGCCAGCAGTCAAACACCTAATACCGGGGTAATCCCCTTTGCAACCGTCAACCTCTATGCGCGTCTAAACAACTATGAGGCAATTGAAATAGAAAATCTTCAAGTATTTCCTAACACCACAACACTACAAAACTTAGAAATGATTCCCCTTGCGGAGTTCCCCAAATCATGGAATCAACTGGAAATCTTTAACACGCCACCACAAAATCTATAAGGAGGGTACATATGGCACCAATTGTAACACCCTTTGTACCCCAACAGATCACGGTCCATTTAGGGTCTCCCTCATCCAATGCGGAAAATGTGACCGTTTCATTTTCAGATTATGTTAAAAATGTTGCCTCCAGTGAGATCTATCCCACATGGGATGAAAGTGCGCTGAGAGCCAATATATTAGCCATCGTATCCTTTGCTTTAAATCGTATATACACAGAATTTTATCGAAGCCGTGGATATGATTTCGATATTACCAGTTCAACTGCCTTTGATCAATTTTTCGTAAAAGGGCGGAGTTATTTTGAAAACATTTCCAGATTGGTAGATGAATTATTTAATGATTATCTACGCAGACCAGGTTTTGTTGAGCCGTTGGCTGCAAAATTCTGTAACGGAACAACCGTTACTTGCGAAGGACTTAGTCAATGGGGCAGTCAAAATTTAGCAAAACAAGGCTATAATTCCACACAAATTCTTCGCAGTTATTACGGGAATGTGGAAACTGTATTAAATGCCCCCATTCGCGGCAACACCCAATCCTACCCCGGAACACCTCTTCGAGTAGGAAGTACCGGGCCAAATGTAGTTGTAATTCAAACATCGATAAACAGAATTGCCCAGAACTATCCCGCGATACCAAAAGTGCCTGCAGTGGATGGCATCTACGGCCCACGAACAGAGGCATCCGTTCGAAAATTTCAGCAAATCTTCGGGCTTACCCCCGATGGAATTGTAGGTCCTGCAACCTGGTACGAATTGGTACGCTTATACGCCGGTGTCAATTCCCTTTCAGAACTACGCAGCCAGGGACAGCAGTTTTACGCAATCAACTGGTCTCCTCCCAATGCGTTACAAGCAGGTGACACCGGAGAAAAGGTTCGATTACTGCAATATATGTTATCTGTGCTTTCCTCCTATATTCAGGAAATACCACCGGTAGCAGTAGACGGAGTATTTGGTCCTGCAACAAGAGCCGCGGTACTGGCAGTCCAACGGCGATTCCGTCTTCCAGAAACCGGTACAGTTGATCCGGGAACATGGGATGAAATATACGATCAGTACAGTGGTATTGAAAATACCACACTACGAAGCGGAGAAACCTTTCCCGGTGGATCCCAAGCAACCGTTCCTGTCGGTTCTTTCCGTTCCACGGGAGCAGCACGAAAGCCTATCCCTCCTCAAAACACACCTAACAATAACTATGCCCGTACTACAACATTAACCCAATTCCCAGGCAGGGACTTAAGCATTGGCGGGCAAGACGTCGTCAGACAGGAGGTGATCAGATGAAACCTGGTGAATCTTTTGTAGAACAACCTATTCGCAGTTTACAAACAATGCTCCGCATTATCGCAGAGAACGATCCGGCTCTCCCCACTGTCGTACCAGACGGAATATATGGACCGACAACTATGAACGCTGTAACTGCTTTTCAGCGACAATACGGATTGCCTATCACCGGAATAACAGATCAGGAAACTTGGGAAAAAATTGTAGAAATATATGACATTGCAGAGATTCAGGTAACCAAGACCGAACCCATTGAGATTATTATAGAACCGGGCGAAATATTCCGTATTGGGGAAAGTAACGCATATATTTATCTTCTCCAAAGCATACTGACCCAGTTATCAAACGATAATCCAACCATATCCCGCCCGATACACAATGGCGTGTTAGATAGTGCAACCAGTAATGCACTTGCCGCCTTTCAGTTTCTGGCAGGTCTTCCCACCACCGGTGAACTGGATAAAATTACCTGGAAATATCTTGTAAAACAATTTACCCTCAGCGCAAATCGGGAGGCAAACAGATAATCGGCAGATATCTGTCTTAATTTTTCACTTGATAAGATGAAAATAATGGATTATAATAACAGAAATGTGGTATGATTTTTCGGAGGATTGCACACATGTTTATCAAAAATTGGAAGAAAGAGATTTTTACCATTCCGAATTTATTAAGCCTGTTTCGGTT
>JAFXBH010000067.1 GCA_017521875.1 Oscillospiraceae bacterium | reverse complement strand
CTCAGCAGTGATCCCCAGGTTTCTCAAGTCCTTTTGCGCCTCTAGGAGAGTCATCCCCGTAAAGTCCTCTACGGTGATCTCCCGCCCTGCGGCGTCCTCCTGGGTATAATTCCGCTTTACTTCCAAATAAGGCAAAATGTCTGCCATTACCGCGCCTACGGTAGGCGCAGCCATGACGCCACCGGAAATATAGATACCTGTACTGCGGGAAGGGGTATCCAATGCTACAAGTACAATATACTCCGGATCGTCCATTGGCGCAACCCCTACGAAGGAGACAATTTTATCCTGCACCCGCTGTCCGTTGGCGTCAAATACATCAATTTTCTCACTGGTGCCGGTTTTTCCACCGATGGAGAAGCCGGCGACCTGCGCATTTTTTGCTGTTCCCTCTTCCACCACAGACTGCATCAGTTGACGCATGGTTGCCGAGGTCTCTTTCTTGATCACCTGACGAATCACAGTTGGTTCTTGCTGTAGAACCACATTGCCGTCTGCGTCCATCACCTGGGATACGATATAAGGCTCCAGCAAATATCCGCCGTTTACCACTGCCGAGATTCCTCTGACCAGTTGCAGGGGTGTCAGTTTGAATGTCTGTCCAAAAGAACCGGATGTCAGAGAGGCAGTCCCCCATTTGTCTGTATTGGTTACCAATTCCTTATCGAAGAATACGCCTTTGCTCTCCCCTGCCAAATCAAATCCTGTTTTTTCAAGGATGCCGAAGTTCTTTACATATTCATAAAACCGTTCGCCACCCAATTTCAGGGCAATGTGGGCGAAGGCAAGATTGCAGGAATTTTGCAAAGCCTGGGGTGTTTTTTGTGCCCCGTGGCCGGTAGAACGCCAGCAATGGAGTCGCTGCGCACGACCGGGAATCTGCTCAGCCCCGGAGCAGTGGAAATTTGTCTCCAGATCAATCGCACCGCAATCCAAGGCGGCAGCCATTGTCATCACCTTAAATGTGGATCCTGGCTCATACCCATCGGAGATGCACCGATTCCGCCACTGTTTCAGCAGCGCTGCGTTTTTGGCCTGCTGATAGGCTTTCTTTGCCTCTGTATAACTTTGGGAATTCTCCGGCAGCATCAGGTACTCCGTCTGCATTTGCTCCAGTTCAACAGCCGTCTTCCCGTCATAAATTTCCAAATATTGATTAGGATCATAACTGCCAAGGGTGGCCATGGCCAATATTTCGCCAGTGTTTACATTCATTACCATTCCGAATGCACCATTTTGCACATCGTATCTGGCAATGGCCATCTCCATTTGCTTCTCCAAGCAGGCCTGCACCGTAGTATCCAGGGTCAGAATCACGCTGTCGCCCTGTCGGGACGCAATATAATTCTCATAGGAAAATGGCATATCCATTTCGTTATTGCCTTTGGTCGTAACCACATTACCCACAGAGCCTTCCAGATAACTGTTATACGCTGCCTCCACGCCTTCCGATCCTGTATTGGATGCATTGGCAAATCCGATTACCTGGGCGGCTAAACTGCCGTAGGGATAATACCTTTGAGTGCTGGGTTCCAAGTGAATCCCGGCAATTCCCCGTTCATTGATATACCCGCGTATTTTTGCAGCCGTTTCAGTATCGATTCCCGAAGCCAACTGCTTGTATCGCATTTTGGTATCCTTCGCCTGTTCATATATCCATTGGGGATCTAAACTCAGGATTTCCCCCAGTTTATGAGAAATATCCGTCAGATCCGCTTTGGATTGTTTCAGTTCGTGAGGGTCTAAATACACATTCTCCACACTCTGACTGCAAGCCAGAATGTGCATATTTCTGTCGTAAATCACACCTCGTTCCGCAGTCACCCGTGTAGTACGGGTTTGGTTTCGCAAAGCCATGCGAGAGTAATACGCATAATCTCGCACCATAAGGGTATACAATTGGGCAAAAACCGGAATAAACGCCAAAATACCCAGACACAACGCCGTGATGGTGATCCGACGATGCTGCCCGGTATCTTTCCGTATGCGATTGTACTCCCGTTTCTTTATTGCTTTCGCCATTACACTCCGACCTTTCTTAAAAATGGGCAGCAAGGGAACCCCATCGCCGCCCATCGCAGCCTTATTTAAGTGTATTGGCAAACCAATCCTTTATGCAAAAATTCCGGTCAAAAATGTACCGATCCGCTGCCACAGATTTGCCCGGGGAAGTTCCTGGGAAGGCACTTCAATCTCAATAGGAATTCGAACAGCATCTTCCTGAGGAATCATACCCAGCGCCAGTGCAGTTTTATGAATGGCTTCCAGGTCGCATTCTTCATCATACTGAGCCTGCAAAGCCACCTGTTCCATTTGCAACTGCTCCACTCTTTGTTCCATCTCAGCAGTTTTTTGATGCTCAATTCGGAGTTGGCTGATACCAACAACCATCATAATCAGCATAGCGACAGCAACCACAATACCCAACGCGGCGACGGGATCTACATAGATACGCTGGATCTTCTTTTTCTTTGCAATAGGTACTGTAGCAAACTCCGGAGCCACTGGAGATACAACGCGTTTGGCGGTATTTCCCTGGGTATAAAATTGCACATACTGAACATCTACCCGTTGTACCATATCAGCGACTCCTTTCTGTTTATAGTTTTTCGCAGATCCGAAGTTTAGCACTTCGGGAACGGGGATTCACTTTCAATTCTTCATCGGTTGCCACAATGGGTTTGCGGCTGATGAGTTTTACAATTGGTTTCTTTCCGCACACGCACACCGGAAAACTGGGTGGGCAGGTGCAACCCTTGGCGGCTTCTGCCATAGCATTCTTCACAATTCTATCTTCTAAAGAATGGAAGGTGATAACTGCCAATCTACCACCCGTATTTAGCAGAGGAATCGCCGCAGCCATTGCTTTTTCCACAGAGCCCAGTTCGTCATTGACTGCAATGCGGATGGCCTGAAAACTCCGTTTTGCCGGATGCTGCTTTTCTCGCAGTGCCTGCCCCGGCATTGCTGAGCGGATCACATCTACCAATTCCAATGTGGTTTCAATAGGAGACAATTCTCTGCGTCGGCAGATAGCCGCTGCAATCTGCGGTGCATATCGTTCTTCACCGTAGGTGTATAAAATGCGTTTTAATTCTTCCTGAGACCATGTATTGACCACTTGGTAAGCGCTCAATATATCCTGGTTGTTCATACGCATATCCAAGGGGGCGTCCACCATATAGGAGAAACCCCGGGCGCCATCATCCAACTGTGGAGAGGATACACCTAAGTCCAAAAGGATTCCGTCAACCCCGGAAAGGCCTAAGTTCTTTACCGCCTGGGTCATTTCACAGAAATTGGAATGGACGAAGGTAACATTATCTTGATAAGGCTTCAGCCGCTCCCCTGCTGCTTCTAACGCAACCGGATCACGATCAATGCCAATCAGCCGACCTGTTGTAAGATATTTGACAATTTGAGAGGAATGGCCTGCACCACCCAACGTGCCGTCAATATATACGCCGTCGGGACGAATGGCCAAGCCGTCAATGCACTCCTGCAGAAGCACCGAAATATGGTGGAATTCACTCATAGTCCGATCGCCTCCAAAGATGCCAGCAATTTTTCAGGCGTAAGATTCTCTTCTTCGAACTTCTTAAATTCAGCAGCATCCCAAATTTCCGCCTGACCGGCACGACCGACGATCATAACATCTTTACCGATACCGGCATAGTCCAACAGAAACTGGGTCAAGGTGAACCGAAACTGCTTATCGGGATTGCATTCCGTTGCGTTCATAAAGATCAGGCTGGTGGCTGCAGAACGCTGGGAGATTGGCAGCATATTATAGTTCTCGCTCAATGTATTCCAATCCTTGGCGGTATACACCGTCAGGCAACGGCAACCGCAATTGACACCCAGGGTTACAAAAAAATCTTCACCCAATTCTGCCCGGAGTTTTGCCGGTACAAAAAGCCGGTTTTTCTCGTCTAACTTTGCAGAATATTTTCCGATCATTTGCGATCACCTCCTCCATTTTGCTCCACTTTACTACCATTTTGCTCCATTTACTGATAGTATAAAGGATAGTTTTTGAAAAATCAACACTTTTTTTGCTGATTTTTCAAAAAAATATGCAAAAAACACCGGTTTTTGTAATTTTAGAACGATTGTTCTATAAAAATAGAAGAAAGCGTTACATTTTGTAATTTTTAAAAGAATCTTTCATTATTTGTACTGGGTTTTCAGGAATCATAAATGGAAAATCACCCTGTCATTTTCCAGTTTCGCATAGACCTTTCCGGGCTTTCGGGAGCATTGCAGCAAGAATACCGCCAACGGCCCCTCCACCTGTTGCTGCACCAAATGACGGATCTGTCGGGCGCCACCCTGTCGCTTACCTTTTATGCTTATATCTGTAGCCAGTTCTTTGGGGAATATAATTTGGATTCCCATCGCTGCTGCCCTGCCTTGCAGTTGATTCAGATATTTTCGTGCGATCTCTTCCAATGCATTTTGTTCCAAAGGTTTAAACGGTACAACAGCATCCAACCGTCCCAAGAATTCAGGCGTGAAATGTTTTCGTAAGGTTTCCTCTGTCTGATCTTGTTTCCCGGCTGGTTGGAATCCCAGACCATTTCCTTTGAGATTTCCACCTAAATTGGAGGTCATAATCACAATTGCGTTCCGGAAACTGACCCGTCGGCCGGTTGCATCAGTCAGGACGCCTTCTTCCATAATCTGTAGTAATATTCCTGTCACATCCGGGTGAGCCTTCTCCAGTTCGTCCAGCAGCACCAGGCAATAGGGTCTGCGACGGACTGCTTCCGTCAGTTTACCACCCTCCTCGTATCCCACATAGCCGGGAGGAGCGCCAATCAGCCGGGCAACCGTATGCTTCTCCATAAATTCCGTCATATCCAGACGAATCATCGCGTCCTTACTGCCAAACAGTTCCTGGGCAAGGACGCGACACAGTTCTGTTTTTCCTACACCGGTAGGGCCGGTGAGAATCAGGCTGGCCACAGGTCTGGTCTCCTCTCGAATTCCGCAAAGGCCACGACGCACACATTCCGCCACTTTACCAATGGCTTCTGTTTGTCCAACTACCTGTTTTTCCAGAATGGATTCCAGTTGCAATAGGCGCTGTTTTCGGTTGGCAGTCAGTCTGCCTACCGGGATTCCTGTCCGGGCTGATACTGCCCACGCCACATCGGTAGCAGTTACAGTTTTGCTCCGTCTACCCTCTGTACTGCGCGCTGCCATACGCTGCATTTTATCCCGAAGTTGGGCCGCTTTTTCATACCGGCTTTCCCGCACCGCCTCCTGCAGTTCTTCCTCCAATTCCTGTCGTTCCGTGTTTTTCCCTGCGTACAGGTCTTCCATTCTGGCGTGGGAGGCTCCCTCATCCAATAGGTCAATTGCCTTATCCGGGAGGTAAAGGTCCGGCAGGTAACGAACTGAGAGTTTCACCGCTTCCTGAATAGCCTCTTCAGTAATACGAATATGGTGGTGGCGTTCCAGTCCCGGTTTGAGGCCGTGTAAAATAGCAAGCGTTGCTTCTCTGTCCGGTTCTTCCACCATTACCGGGCGGAATCGTCGCTCCAGTGCCGGGTCTTTTTCAATGAATTTTTTGTACTCAGTCATCGTAGTGGCGCCAAGCATTTGCAATTCCCCTCTGCCCAATGCGGGTTTCAGAATATTGGCTGCATCAATAGCACCTTCTGCTGCACCGGCGCCTACAATGGTATGCATCTCATCTACAAACAGGATAACATCTCCTGACCGTCGAATCTCCGCCAGCACATCCCGCAGCCGTTCTTCAAATTCTCCACGGTATTTGGTTCCCGCAACAAGATTGGCCATATTCAGGCTATACAGCCTTTTATTTTTTAGTTGAGGCGGCACAGCACCTGCCGCCATACGTTGTGCCAGTCCCTCTGCGATTGCCGTTTTCCCTACACCCGGTTCTCCTACCAAAGCAGGGTTATTTTTATTCTTGCGACTTAGTATGCCGATCACCGTATCGATTTCCTGTTCCCGACCGATTACCGGCTCCATCGTTGCTGCCTTCAGAATCAGATCTTCACTGAATTGCTCCAGTAACTTCGTTGTAACCGCCTCCTTATTTTTATTGCTCGGTTTCTTTGTTTGCCATTGCAAGGACTCCACCGTCTGACTAAACAATTCCTCTGTATTCACACCGCTAAGAATGAGCAGTTCCTTTGCCGCTGTTTTTTCCTGCCGTAAAACAGATAGCAGAATATGGGTCGGTTCTACCGCAATAGATTGTTGATACGCTGCCTCCCGGCCTGCAAAATGTAAGACTCGACGCATTTGGCTGGAAAATCCCTGCGGAAGAGGCAAGCCCGGTGTTCCCATCCCATACAAAACCGCTACCATTGACTCTGCCATTTTCGGACTGATACCCACAGAATGGAGCAACGATCCAGCCGCATCCGTTTCCCTTGCCATAGCCACCAACAGATGGGCCGTACCTACATAACCGTGTCCCAAATCTCTTGCAACTCCGGCTGCCGAGCGTAAAATTTTTTCCGTTTGTGTGCTATACCGCATAAGTACCTCCTGACTTCGAAAATTCTTCCCTCAGGATTTCAAAAATATACGGCACTTTTTTAAAAAAATGATAGCATTTTGCAAAATCCATGCTAAAATAAAGTTGCATTCCTCTGGAATGGACATAACATACTTAATGGAGGGAAAATTATGGCTTACAAAATTACTGATGCTTGCGTCAAGTGCGGCTCCTGCGCTGACAACTGTCCCGTAGAAGCTATCTCTGAGGGCGATGAGATCTTCGTGATCGATGCTGACGTCTGCGTTGACTGTGGCTCCTGCGCCGCCAACTGCCCCACCGAAGCAATCGTAGAAGGCTGATTCTCCGATTCTGCTATCAGCTTGCGTAGCCGGGTATGCCCAGTACGCAAGCTGATTTTTTCTTAGGCTGAGAGATCTATGGAGGGTACTATGGAATTTTTACACAATGGATTTACTTTAGAACTGTGTGAAGGAGCATTCCCTCTCAGCACAGATTCCATGGTGTTAAGCGGTTTTGTGCATCTGCCCCGCCAGGCCAAAGTGCTGGATCTGGGTTCCGGTTGCGGAACGCTGGGTTTAATGCTTTGTGCCAATGATCCTACCTGTACCGTCACCGGTGTGGAAATCAACGCTGATGCCCACAGCATGGCGCTTTATAACAGTATGGCCAATAACATTACAGACCGTCTAACCAGTATATGTGGTGATTTACAGTCCGTACCCTCCTTATTTTCTCCGGGCAGTTTTGATTGCTGCGTGTCCAACCCTCCTTACTTCCCTCCCGGTTCTCAAAACACCAACAACACCGTCGCAAGGCACGAAACCGCCTGCACATTACAGGAACTGTTTCGCTCTGCCGCATGGGCAATCCGATATGGCGGTGATTTCTTTCTGGTACACAAACCGGAGCGATTGGCAGAACTGTGCGCCTGTGCTGCCGCAGTTCAACTAGAACCCAAACGGTTGCAACTGATTCGACACAGGCCGGACGACCCCATTAACCTTGTGTTATTGCAATGCCGCAAGGGCGGAAAACCCGGTCTTATCATTGAAGAAAACACTTTGAAAGACCGTTTCGGCAGTCCGTCGGACTTTTATCGCAAATTTTATCACATTTAGGAGGCCATCTTATGGCAGGTATGTTATATTTGGTTCCCACACCCATTGGAAATCTCTCCGACATTTCCATTCGCTGCCGGGAAACTCTGGAAAAAGCAGATTTTATTGCCGCGGAAGACACACGGGTTTCCTCCAAACTATTGAATCATTTGGGCATTAAAAAGAGCCTGATTAGTTATTTTGAGCACAACAAGGCGCAAAAAGGCGATGTGATCGTGCAGCGGATCTTAGCAGGAGAAACCTGCGTACTGGTATCCGATGCCGGCAGTCCTGCCATTTCTGACCCCGGTGAAGACCTGGTCAAACAATGCGTTGCTGCCGGTATTACCGTCAGTGCCATTCCCGGCCCCTGTGCTTTGGTGACTGCACTGAGTATATCCGGACAGGCCACCGGCCGATTCTGCTTTGAGGGTTTTCTCTCCACCGCCAAAAAAAGCCGGAAGGAGCATTTGGAATCCCTGATCAACGAGCAACGGACGATGATTTTCTACGAAGCGCCCCATAAACTGCTGAAAACGCTGGAAGATATGGCTGCCGTGTTTGGGGGTGACCGTCCCATCAGCCTGTGTCGGGAACTGACAAAACTCTACGAAGAAGTGATCCGCACCACGCTGCAGGGCGCTGTCGAACTGTACAACAATCAGCCCCCCAAAGGAGAATATGTACTCGTTGTTGCAGGCGCAGAACCTGAAAAAGAGGTCACTGCCACTGCTGAGGATGCTGCAAAGCATGTAGCCCAACTGATGGAACAGGGTTTCAGCCGCAAAGATGCGGTCAAACAAGTAGCCGCAGAATTGAATCTGCCGAAGAATGTTGTGTACGACGCCTCATTGGAAAACTAAAATATCCCTCCCCTCTGCCGCATAAGATTTGGCAAAGGGGAGGGTTTTTCTATGATTATGAGTTGGATATGGACAGGGCTTTTAGCCATTTCCATCATAGCCGCCGTCACGACAGGAAACGGCGGGGCACTGTCTGCAGCCATACCCAAAGGTGCGCAGGCAGGTATCACTTTGGCTGTTTCCATGGCCGGGTCTGTATGTCTTTGGACAGGTGTAGGCAAACTGATGGAATCCGCCGGACTTACCAAAAAACTGGCGCGGATACTTCGGCCGCTGCTTCGCAGACTTTTCCCCAGTACCAAGACTGATTCTCACTTAGAAAACTGTCTTTCCGCCAACATCTGCGCCAATTTTCTGGGATTGGGCAACGCTGCAACCCCTATGGGGATTCTTGCTGCCCAGAGAATGGCAAAGGGGCAAAACGGCGTTGCCACAGACGAACTTTGCAAACTGGTGGTGCTGAACACCGCGTCCATCCAACTGATTCCCGCCAATGTTGCAGCGGTACGGTCAAGTCTTGGGTGTGTTTCCCCTTTTGATATTTTACCGGCGGTATGGATCACCAGTCTTTGTTCAGCCGGATTGGGTGTAGCAATGGCCTGCGTTTTGGGAAAGTTGTGGAAGCATGGTTGATTACATCGTTCCTATGATATTGCTGGTTGCTTCCGCCTTGGCCTTGCGCAAAAAAGAAAACAGTTACGATCTGCT
>JAFXBH010000066.1 GCA_017521875.1 Oscillospiraceae bacterium | reverse complement strand
GTTGGCCAGAAGGACGAACTGGAAGGCCTGGAAGAAAAGGCTTACAAGACCGGCGCTGATAAGTTCTACGCCGCAGACCTGTGTGATGAGATGGTCAACGAAGTGATCATTCCCTCTGTGCAGGCAGGCGCGATTTATGAAGAGTACCTGATGGGTACTGCTTTTGCCCGTCCCATTATCGCCAGGGCTCTGGTGGATATTGCCATCAAGGAAGGCGCCGACGCCATCGCCCACGGCTGTACCGGCAAGGGCAACGACCAGGTTCGTTTCGAACTGGCCATCAAGCGGTTTGCTCCCGATATGAAGATCATCGCCCCCTGGCGTGAGTGGGATATCAAGTCCCGTGAAGAGGAGATCGACTATGCCGAGGCCCACAATGTTCCTCTGAAGATCAACCGGGAGACCAATTACTCCAAGGATAAGAATATGTGGCACTTGAGCCACGAGGGTCTGGATCTGGAAGATCCCTGGAATGAACCTCAGTACGAGAAGCCCGGCTTCCTGGAAATGGGCGTTTCTCCCATCGATGCGCCCGATGCGCCCACCTACATCACCCTGGACTTTGAAAAGGGCGTTCCCATCGCTCTGGACGGCATTAAGATGTCTGCTACCGACATTATTTGGAAACTGAACGAAATCGGCGGCGCCAACGGCATCGGCCTGCTGGACATCGTGGAAAACCGTTTGGTTGGTATGAAGTGCAGAGGCGTTTACGAGACCCCCGGCGGCACCATTCTCTACAAGGCCCACAGAGTACTGGAGACCCTGTGTCTGGATAAGATGACTGCCCACAAGAAGCAGGAACTGAGCGTCTGCTTTGCAGAACTGCTGTACAACGGCCAGTGGTTCTCCCCCCTGCGTGAGGCACTGTCTGCATTCGTCACCGAGACCCAGAAGACCGTTACCGGTACTGTTCGGCTGAAACTGTACAAGGGCAACATGATCAACGCCGGCGTGAAGAGTCCCTACTCTCTCTACTCCGAAGAGATTTGCACCTTCGGCGAGAGTGACTACGATCAGGCCCAGGCCACCGGCTTTATCAACCTTTGGGGTCTGCCCACCCAGGTGCAGGCTATGATGGAGCAGGGGAAACTGAACAATGGCTAAGATGTGGGAAGGCCGGTTCAGCAAGGCGCTGGATCAACAGGCCGACGACTTCAATTCTTCCGTCCATTTTGACTGCCGTATGTTCCGGCAGGACATTCAGGGCTCTATGGCTCACGCGGCTATGCTGGCAGCCAAGGGCATTATCGGTCAAGACGATAGCGATGCCATTATTGCCGGACTGGAATCCATTTTGCAGGATCTGGAAAGCGGCAAACTTTCCGTGGATATGACTGCGGAAGATATCCATATGTTTGTGGAAGCGGAACTGACCAAGCGGCTGGGAGATGTGGGCAAGAAACTCCACACTGCCCGCAGCCGAAACGATCAGGTGGCGGTGGACATTCGCCTGTATCTGCGAGAGGAAGCCGACCAGATCATCGGTATGCTGAAAGACCTGCTGGAGGCGATTCTCCATCAGGCCAAGCAGCACAAGACCACCATTATGCCCGGCTACACCCACCTGCAGAGAGCCCAACCCATCACCTTCGCCCATCACCTGATGGCTTACGGTATGATGTTCTCCCGGGATATTGACCGGATCCGGGATGCGGTGAAGCGTATGAATGTGAATCCTCTCGGCTCTTGCGCTTTGGCAGGTACTACATATAATACCGACC
>JAFXBH010000008.1 GCA_017521875.1 Oscillospiraceae bacterium | reverse complement strand
GGATCGCTGGGGCAAGTTGGGCACCCGGGCGGATGTGATTTTTGAAATCTTCCAGGATCCGGAGTTCTACCGCAGCCAGCCGGTGATCAAGGGCGCCCGGCAGTTTGTGAAGAAACTGTCCCAACTGACAGAGGTGTTTGTATCCACTTCTGTGTATCCCCAGTTTATGAGCATTCGCGCCCAGCGGCTGATGGAGGAATTTCCGGAGATCCCTGCGGACCATATTTATATGGGATCCCGAAAGGATAAGATCGATGTGGATATCCTGTTTGATGATGGTATGCACAATGTGACCCGTTCCAACGCAGCCTATCCCATTTTGATGCGCCGCCCTTGGAACCAGGATGCTACCGGTATTCTGGCGGTGAACACCTACGACGAATTTCTGAAACTGGTGGAGATCATCTCTGACAGTTACAGTGCAAAAACCCACCGCTTCAATCCGGATCAGCCGGGCATTGTGGTGTTGGTGGGTCCCTCCGGCAGTGGCAAGACAGACATTGCCCAGCGGTTGATGAAGCGGAGCAAGCGGTTTGAAAAACTCACCAGTTATACCACCGATGCCACCGTGGGTCTGCAGGGCGGAGGATGGTATCATTATATCTCTCTGGAAGCCTTCCGGGAGATGCAGGAAAAGGGCGAACTGTTTGAATCTACCATGTATGCCGGCCATTGTTACGGTTCCCGGAAACAAGATGTAGAAGAAATTCTTGCCTCCGGAAAAAATGTGCTGACGGTGATGGATATCTGCGGCGCTATGTCGCTGAAGACCCACTTTTCCAATGTGGCAACGGTGTATGTCAAGCGGAGAAAACGGGATCTGGTTGCCTCCGTATTGGAAAAACAACTGAGCAACAATGAGAAGGTCAGCCGACTGCTGGCTCTGGATTCGGAAACCAAGAACGCAGAGATCTGCGATTATGTGGTGCCCGGTGATGACTGTGACCAGGCAGCCAAAGAACTGCTGAAGGGTCTGTTCAAACCCGGCAGCCCCAAGAAGGCGTAAGATATGATGTACTGCGACCTTCATTCTCACTCCCATTTTTCCGACGGCACCTGTTCCCCGGCAGAACTGATCCGTCAGGGAGAAGCGTTGGGCCTTTCCGCAGTGGCTCTGTGCGACCATAATACAGTGGCAGGTCTGCCGGCATTTATGACAGCGGCTGAAAATAGCCCGGTAGAGGGAATCCCCGGAGTGGAATTATCTACCCAGTACGGCGAAACCGAACTGCACATTTTAGGTCTGTTTGTCCGGCCGGAAACCTACCTGCAAATTACCAATCTGCTGGAAGATCTGCTCCGGGCGAAAGAGGAAAGCAATCGGGCGCTGGTGGCGCGGCTGAATGCAGCCGGCTTTGCCATGGATTACGAAAGAATCAAAAGCGCATCCGAAGGTTATGTAAACCGAGCGATGATCGGTGCGGAAATGACCCGGTTGGGATATACAGAGTCGGTGAAAGCCGCCTTTAAGGAATACCTGAATGAATCCAAAGGCTTCTATGTGCCGCCCCGTCGGCTGGACGCCTTTGATGCCATCCGGTTCATTAAATCCATTGGCGCGGTGGCTGTGCTGGCCCATCCGTTCCTCAATCTGGACGAAGCCGGACTGCGGGAATTCCTTCCCCAGGCGGTGGAGGCCGGCTTGGACGGGATGGAAGTGCTGTACCCTAAGTTCAGCCCGGAGGAAACAACGCTGGCAGAACAAATTGCAAAGGAATTTCACCTGCTGCCCAGCGGTGGCAGTGATTACCACGGAGATAACAAACCGGATATTCGCCTGGGCGTGGGCAGGGGAGACCTACGAGTACCGGCCCAATTTTTGGAAGACCTGCGTGCGCAGGCAAAAAAATGACCCTTAGGAAGGAATGAATCCATTGGAACTGCAAAAAGGAAGCGGTTGGAAAAGAATGGCAGCCTGGATCCTGGATATCATGCTGCTGTGTGTGTTGGCAGTAGGCGCAGCCACAGGCTTTTCCGCAATTTTCGGTTTTGATGCCTACGACACCAAACTCCAGTCGGTCTATGACAGTTATGAAAGTCAATACGGCATTACTTTTCAGATGACCCAGGCGGAATTTGACGCCATGACCGAGGCAGAAAAAGCCAACTATCAAGCCGCCTACGATGGGCTCATTGCCGATGAGGAAGCAATGAAGGCCTATAATATGATGGTCAACCTGTCCTTGCTGATCGCATCTTTGGCGATTTTGGCAGCCATGCTGGTACTGGAATTTGTGATCCCCCTGATCCTGAAGAACGGCCAGACGGTAGGCAAGAAATGCTTTTCCCTGGGCGTTGTGCGGGTGGATGGGGTAAAGATGAATCACTTGCAACTGTTCACCAGAACGCTTCTTGGCAAATTTACTCTGGAAACCATGCTGCCGGTATATATCGTGCTGATGTTGTTCTGGGGTTCCATCGGATCCTTCGGCACACTGATCCTGTTTGCCCTGATGGGCGCGCAAGCCATCAGTCTGCTGATGGGCAATACCCGGTCTGCTATTCACGACCGATTGGCCGGTACGGTGGTCGTAGATATTGCCAGTCAAAATATCTTTGAAAGTACCGAGGACCTGATCGCCTACACAAAGCGTATTCACGCAGAGCGGGCAGAGCGTCAGGAATATTAAATTCGTGCACTAAAAAATTTACATATATTAGAAGGGGTTCGTATGAAAGTTACATTACAGAATCTGACAAAAATCTTCCCCAGTCGGGACAAGAAGGCGGGCAAAGAGGTTGTGGCCGTAAATGACTTCACCTTTGAGATTCCCGACGGCAAATTGATTGGCCTGCTGGGACCTTCCGGTTGCGGTAAGTCCACCACCTTGTATATGATCAGCGGCCTGCAAAAGCCCACCAGTGGCCGGATCTTCTTCGGTGAGGACGATGTGACCGAACTGTCCACCGAGCACCGTGGTATCGGCCTGGTGTTCCAGAACTATGCGCTGTATCCCCATATGACTGTGAAGCAGAACATTTTGTTCCCCCTGCAGAACCTGAAGGGCAAGGACAAGATGACCAAGGAAGAGATGCAGGAGCGGGCTTACGAAGCAGCCAAACTGGTGCAGATCGATGAACTGATGGATCGGAAGCCCAACGAACTTTCCGGTGGTCAGCAGCAGCGTGTGGCCATCGCCCGTGCGCTGGTGAAGATGCCTAGAGTTCTGTTGTTGGACGAGCCGCTTTCCAACCTGGACGCCCGTCTGAGACTGCAGACCCGTGAAGAGATCCGACGCATCCAAAAGGAAACCGGTATTACTACCGTGTTTGTTACTCACGACCAGGAAGAGGCAATGTCCATCTCCGATATGATTGTGGTGATGAAACTGGGCGTTGTCCAGCAGATCGGCAAACCCCAGGAAGTTTATGACGATCCCACCAACCTGTTTGTGGCCAAGTTCCTGGGTACACCTCCCATCAATGTGTTTGAAGGCGAAGTCAAGGGCGGCAAACTGTATATCGGCGAAGATGCCGTGTTGGCCGTTCCCGGTGTAGAGGATCAGGCAGTGACCGTGGGCATCCGTCCCGAGGGCTTTGAATTGGCTGCAGACGGCGCGCTGTCCTGCAAACTCAGCAATGTGGAAGTGATGGGCCGTGATGTGAGCGTGGTATCCACCAATGCTGCATCCCTGAACCCTGTGGTTCGCTCCATTATCAACGCGGACAACAAGATCGACCTGTCCCAGACAGAGGTTCGTTTTAACCTGAAACCCCACAAGGTCTTCGTTTTCAACAAGGAAACTGAGGAAAGAATCAAGTTTGAGGTGAACTGATATGGTAGATAGCAAACAGCAATGGAAAGCATGGCTGTACCTGTCACCGGCAATTGCACTTCTGCTGGTTTTTACCGTATGGCCAATTTTCAACACCGTTCGGATGTCCTTGCTGGAAGATTACAGCGGCTTGAAGGCTGCTGCAGGTGCAGTCTTTGATTTCGGCATCGGCAACTTCCAGAAGGTTATCCAGTACAAACGCTTCCTGCAATGTTTGAAGAATACAGTGCTTCTGTGTGTGCTGACTGTGCCGGTATCCACTATGCTGGCGCTGCTGATCGCGGTGGCTCTGAATTCCATCAAACCCCTGCAGAAGATCCTGCAGACCATCTTCTTCCTGCCCTATGTCACTAACTCTATCGCCATCGGCATGGTGTTTGCGGCAATGTTCAACATCGTGGGCAGTTTCTACGGCACAGAAAACGAGATCATCGTGACCGCCGGTATTATCAACAATGTGATCGAGTTCTTTGGGGGAAGCCCGGTGAACTGGATCAACTACGGATCCACCTATGCTGCCAATATCACGGTTATGGTGGTCTACATTGTGTGGAACGCCCTGCCCTTTAAGATTCTGGTACTGCTGGGTGGCCTGCAGAGCATCAACAAGCAGTACTACGATGCTGCCAAAGTGGACGGCACTGCCCGCAGACGGGTGTTCAGCAGAATCACCGTGCCGCTTCTGTCCCCGATGCTGGCCTATGTCATCATCACCGGTTTTATCGGCGGCTTCAAAGAGTACACCAGTATCGTAGGTATCTTTGGCGAGACTATGGGACCTCCCGACGATGCCGGCAGACTCAATACCATGGTTGGCTTTATCTATGACTCCCTGAGCACCAACAAACAGGGCAGAGCCAGCGCAGCCGCTTTGATTCTGTTCGCGATCATCCTTGTGGTTACCTTGTTTAACAATCATGTTATCAAGAAACGCACCCACTACTAAAGGAGGACTGCAAATGGATAATAAAATTATGCATGCAAGAGATATGCAGAAGACCTCCTTGCAGAGCCGTGTAGGTAAGCGTTCCGTGCAACTTTTCACTTACGCGTTTCTGATCGTGATGGCGCTGATCGTCCTGTTCCCTTTCTACTGGATGATCATTTCCTCTCTGAAGACGCTGGAAGAGTACCGGTTGAATGTGCCTACCTTCTGGCCTAAGAGAATTATGTTCAGCAACTATGCGGAGGCTTTCTCCACCGCAAATCTGGGCGACCTGTTCGTCAATACAATGATCGTCGGTGTGGTTTCCACACTGTTGTCTCTGGTGATCACGGTGCTGTCTGCATTCGCATTCGCACGGCTGGAGTTCAAGGGAAGAGATACTCTGTTTACCCTGTTGCTGGCTACCATGATGATCCCCGGCGAACTGTTCACCATCACCAACTACACCACCGTTACCCAACTGAACTGGATGAACACCTATACGGTTTTGATCGTCCCGTTCCTGGTCAGCGTGTTCTACATCTACCTGCTGCGGCAGAACTTCCTGCAGATTCCCAATGAACTGTATTTGGCTGCCAAGGTAGACGGCACATCCGACCTGAAGTACCTGTGGAAGGTTATGGTACCTTTGGCCCTGCCCACATTGATCTCCATTACCATTCTGAAAATGATGGGCGCATGGAACTCCTATATGTGGCCCCGGCTGGTTGCCAATGATGAAGCCCACCGCTTGATTACCAACGGTCTGCGGAACGCATTCACCACCACTTCCGGTGATGTGAACTACCCTGTGCAGATGGCTGCGGTCGCTTTGGTTTCCGCACCGCTGTTCCTGGTGTTCATCTTCCTGCGGAAGTACATTATGGCAGGTGTAAGTCGCAGCGGTATCAAGGGCTGATTTTCAGTATCCTGTATATAAACTGCACTGCAGTTTGTAATAAATTTGTTTAATAAAAAATTTAACAATAGAAAGGAAAAAAGCAAAAATGAGAAGACTCTTGGCAATGCTGATGCTGGTTGTGCTGGTTGTAAGCCTGTTTGCAGCCTGCGGCGGCAAGAATCCCAGCACCAATGACCCCAGCAAGAATCCCTCCGGCAACAACCCCTCCGGCAACAATCCCTCCGGCGACAATGTTGTGAAGGCTGATCCCAACTTTGATGTGCCCACAGGTGGCTACGACGGCAGCGCCGTGGAAATCACCTTCTACCACACCATGGGTCAGAACCTGCGTGACGTTCTGG
>JAFXBH010000065.1 GCA_017521875.1 Oscillospiraceae bacterium | reverse complement strand
GTGTTCTGTTCCGGCCGTCAGGGTACTGCGTCCTACAGTCCTGACGAAATGGGTACAGACCTGATCCCCTTGTTTGATACCATTGTCAACTATGTTCCCGCACCGGAAGGTGATCCGGCAGCCCCCCTGCAACTGCTGGTTTCTGCCATTGACTACAATGAGTATGTGGGCAGAATTGCCGTGGGTCGTGTGGAACGGGGTACCATTCGTGTCAATCAGGAAGTGGTCATTGCCGACTACCACAATGCAGATATTAAGCAGAAAGGTAAAGTGGTTGCCCTCTACACCTATGACGGTTTGGGTAAGCAGCCGGTGCAATCTGCCTCCGCAGGTGAGATTGTGGCCCTTTCCGGTATGGCAGATATCACCATTGGCCGTACTCTCTGTGCTCCTGAGCAAATTGAGCCGTTATCCTTTGTGAAAATTTCCGATCCTACCATCGAAATGACCTTTGCGGTCAACGATTCTCCTTTTGCCGGTCGGGAAGGTAAGTTTGTGACCTCCCGGAATTTGCGGGACAGACTGGATAAGGAACTGCTGAAAGATGTGTCCTTGCATGTGACTGAGCAGGGCAGCGATGCTTTCAATGTGGCAGGCCGTGGTGAAATGCACCTGTCCATTTTGATGGAGACTATGCGCCGTGAGGGTTACGAATTCTCTGTATCCACCCCCAGAGTGCTGACCAAAGAGATCGACGGCAAACTTTGCGAACCCATTGAACGGATGGTTGCAGATGTGCCGGAAGAGTGTATGGGTACTGTGATCGAAAAAATAGGACGCCGCAAAGGCGACCTGCTCTCTATGACCCCTATGGGCAGCCGTTACCGCCTGGAATTCTTGGTACCTTCCCGCGGTTTGTTCGGTTACCGCAGCGAATTTTTGACCGATACCCGGGGCGAGGGCATTATGTCCTCTGTGCTGGATAGTTACGCCCCTATGAAGGGCGAAATTGAACGCCGCCTCACCGGTTCTCTGATCTCCTTTGAAACCGGCGAAGCCGTCACCTACGGTCTTCACGGTGCCCAGGAGCGTGGCGCTCTGTTCATTGGCCCCGGCACACCGGTGTACGCCGGTATGGTGGTTGGCATCTGCAGCCGTAACGAGGATATGACCGTGAATGTCTGCAAGAAGAAGCAATTGACCAATATGCGGGCATCCGGTTCTGACGAAGCCCTGCGGCTGGTGACACCCAGAAACTACTCTTTGGAGCAGTGTCTGGAGTTCCTTGCAGACGATGAACTGTTGGAATGCACCCCCAAGAGCCTGCGGATTCGCAAGCGTACGCTGGATCATAGCCAGCGTATGCGGGAACTGATGAAGAAGCGGGCCGACCAGGAATAACGAGAACTCTGTCAATCCCGGATCGAAAGATCCGGGATTTTTTGCCGGATTATGGAAAGATTCGTTGCCAAAGTTTACACGCTATGGTATAATATCTTCTAGATTTTTTTGGAGGTGAAGGCGTTGATATTCGGTAAGCATATTAACCGCTATTATCTGAAATTTGCGCCGCGGCTGTTGCTGGGTCTGGTTACGCTGATCGTCATTGACTATCTGCAACTGTTCATTCCCAATTTGTACCAGTATGTGGTCAACGGAATGAATGACGGCTATGTGGTGATTGACAGTGTGCAGACCCCTTTTGATATGGACTTTCTGATTGACCGGATCTGTATGCCTATGGTGGGTATTATCCTCTGTATGGTTTTTGGCCGGTTTTTGTGGCGGATCTGCTTCTTTGGCGCCGGTATCGGTGTGGAGACCGATCTCCGCAACCGGATGTTCAGTCATTGCAAAGATTTAAGCCGGGAATACTATCAGGTCAACAAAGTGGGTAACCTGATGAGCCTGTTTACCAACGATTTGGATACCATTCAGGAATCCTTCAGTTGGGGCATGCTGATGATGTGCGACGCGGTATTTTTGGGCCTGCTGGCCATTATGAAGATGTGGAAAATGGACATTCTGTTCACCTCCCTGTCCCTGATTCCGATGGCATTTCTGCTGGCATCTTCCATTATCGTTGGCAACCAACTGACGAAAAAATGGGATGCAAGACAGGAGGCGTTCTCCAACCTGTCAGATTTCTCTCAGGAGAGTTTTTCCGGCATCTCCGTCATTAAGGCCTTTGTAAAAGAGTCCAAGGAACTGCTGTTTTTTCAAAAACTGAATAAAGAAAACGAAGATACCAATATCGCTTTTACCAAAACCTCCATTACATTCCGTCTGCTGGTTACCTTCTTTGTGGAGAGTGTGATCTGCGTGATTTTGGGCTACGGTGGCTACCTGGTGTACCGGGGGGACTTCAACGCCGGTCAACTGGTAGAATTTATCGGTTACTTTACTACGATTATCTGGCCCATTATGGCCGTTTCCGAATTGATTGATATGACCTCCCGGGGCAAGGCTTCCTCCCAGCGCATTGCAGAATTGCTGGATGCCAAGCAGGACGTGGAAGATCGGCCCGGTGTGGGCGCTTTGCCGGAGATTCGGGGTGAGATTGCATTCCGCAATCTGTCCTTCCGGTATCCCGACGGGGAATTTGACGCCCTGGAAAATGTGAGTTTCACCATTTTTGCCGGGGAAAATGTAGGCCTTGTGGGAAAAACCGGCTCCGGCAAGACCACTTTGGTGGATTTGATCCTCCGTACTTATAATGTGCCGGACGGCACATTGTTTATTGACGGTCACGATGTGAATACCGTTGCCATTCGGGATGTGCGGGCAGGCTGTGCCTATGTGCCTCAGGATAATTTCCTGTTCTCTGATACCATTGCCAATAACATCGGTTTTGGTGTAGACGATAAGGAAATTGCCGCCATCAGCGATGTGGCCAAACTGGCCGATGTCCATAACAACATTGCTGAGTTTACCAAGGGGTACGACACCATTTTGGGTGAACGGGGCGTAACAGTTTCCGGCGGTCAAAAGCAGCGGATCTCCATTGCCAGAGCCCTGCTGAAGGATGCACCCATCCTGATTCTGGACGACTCTGTTTCTGCGGTGGACTCTAAGACAGAAAAGACCATTCTGGAGAATCTGCGGGCGACCCGGGCAGGCAAGACCACCATCCTGATCGCCCATCGGATCTCTACCATTGAGAAAATGGACAAGATCCTCTTTATTGAAGACGGCCGCCTGACAGCGGTGGGTCCCCACGATACATTGTACCAAACCTGTCCTGCCTACCAAAAGATGGTAGACCTGCAGCGGTTGGAAGAGGAAGGAGGGGAAGCATAAATGGGTGAATACTTACCTATTCTCATTGTAGGCGGTATGATCGGCCTGTTTTCCCTGCTGTTCCTGATTGCTTTTTTGGCTATGAGGAACAAAAAAGCCGCAGTGGGTTTTGACCGGCATATGTCTGATAAAGAGATCGTGCGACGGCTAGCGCAATATGCCACCCCCTTCTGGAAAGAATTCATTCTGGTGTTTGTGATTATGCTCCTGTCCATCGGCCATAATATTCTTTCACCCTTGCTGGTGGGCCGCATTGAGGAACTGATCAAAGGTAAATTCGACCTGCCGTACCTGTACACTCTGGTGGGGATCTACGGCATTATTCTGCTGATCTCCCTGGCTTGTACCTATTTCCAGGCAGTTCTGCTGCAGAAAATCGGACAGAAAATTCTTTCCAAACTGCGTTTGGACATCTTCACCCACATCGAGAGCCTTTCCCACCAGCAACTGAATAATATCCCTGTGGGCAAATTGGTCACCCGTGTTACCAACGATACCAACGCCATCTCTATGATGTTCACCAATGTGCTGATTACTATGGTGAAAAATACCATGGTTCTGGTAGGTGTACTGATTTCTATGTTTGCGGTCAACTACGCCATGACATTGATGCTTCTGTGTTTTGTGCCGTTTGTGGTACTCTTTACAGTGATCTTCCGGAAATTCTCCCGGAAAGCCCACCGGGCAGTGACCGACACCCGCACCGATGTAAATACCTACCTGTCTGAAAACCTCTCCGGTATGAAGATCATTCAGATTTTCAACAGGGAAGAGGAGAAGATGGAAGAGTTTTTGGGCAAGAGTAAAAAACTGTCCAATGCAAAGAAACAGAGAATGTTGGTCTTTGGTGTGTTCCGTCCTATGGTGTATATGCTCTACATCAGTTCTGTTCTCTGTCTGCTGTTTTTGGGTGCCAAGAGTTACATTCAGGATTTCTCCCTGATGGGACAGGTGATCACCAGCGGTACGGTGGTAACATTCTATATGTATGCCAACCGGTTCTTTGATCCTATCCAGGCGTTGGCCGAGCAATTTGACACCCTGCAATCCGCCTTTGCTTCCGCAGAAAAGATATTTACGATTCTGGATATGGTTCCGGAAGTGGTGGATGAGCCGGATGCCATCGAACTGGAAGAGATCCGGGGCGAAATCGAGTTCCGGGATGTTTGGTTTGCCTATAAGCCGGACGAATGGGTACTGCAAGGGGTATCGTTCCATATAGAACCCAAGCAGACCGTGGCATTTGTAGGCTCTACCGGTTCCGGAAAGACCACCATTCTCAGCCTGATCTGCCGCAATTATGACATTCAGAAGGGACAAATTCTGATTGACGGTATCGATATCCGGAAAATCAAAATCTCCTCCCTGCGTCGCCACTTTGGCCAGATGCTGCAGGATGTATTCCTGTTCTCCGGCACAATCCGCAGCAATATTCTGCTTCGGATGGAAGGCGTCAGTGACGAAGAGGTGATGGCTTCCTGTCGGTATGTGAATGCCGATTCCTTCATTAACAAACTGGAAGCGGGATTGGATGAGCCTGTGCGGGAGCGGGGCAATAACTTCTCCGCCGGCCAGCGGCAACTACTGAGTTTTGCCCGTACCATTTTGCATAAACCCTCTGTGATGATTTTAGACGAAGCCACTGCCAACATTGACACCGAAACGGAAGTGCTGATTCAGGACTCTCTGGAAAAAATGAAAAACATTGGTACCATGCTGATCGTGGCACACCGCCTGTCCACCATTCAGCACGCGGATAGTATTATCCTGCTGTCGAAAGGTAAGATCGTAGAGCAGGGCACCCACCAG
>JAFXBH010000064.1 GCA_017521875.1 Oscillospiraceae bacterium | reverse complement strand
TACGGACAGAGTGATGGAAACGCCTTCCTTCTTAAACTTGTTTGCGCAAGCAGCAGCCTCGGGTACACGACCGATGCAGGTATCAGCCAAAACAACCTTAACAGGCTCGCCGTTGGAGTAGAACAGATTCTCCTCAAACAGTTTCTTGGCAGCCTCTGCCATTGCCCAAACCAGGGGTTCCAGACTTTCACGCATCATCTGAGGGCCACGACGGCCGTCAACGATGGGACGAATGCCAATGACAGGATATTCGCCGATATATCTATTCTTTGCCATAATAATTTCCTCCTAAATGCAATTTCTATAAATACGCGATTGCGTTTTTATACATTATATTATAATAAGTCACTTTTCCAGAGACAGTTTGCAGGCCAACCGGGTGACCCGGGGGTCGCCTGCGTAACCTTCCAGCCGATCCAGCAGATACTGGGCAGCGGTTTTGCCGATCAGCGTATCCGGCTGCTGCACCACCGGCAGGGGCGGCTGCATCATAGAGCAGGTTTCCACGCTGTCAAATCCGAAGATATCCACATCTTCGGGGATATGTAAGCCCCGTTCCCGGGCTGCGGTGATGTAACCCATGGTAATGTCGTAGTTGGTGGTAAATACCGCGGTGGGCGGATTTTTCAGTCTCCGCAGGGCATCGCAACTGCGATAGCCGGTGGCAAAATCGTTATCACCGCTGATCACCAAAGCATCGTCATAGAGAATGCCGGCATCAGACAGGGCTCTTAAGTAGCCGACCATACGTTCTTTTGCCGTATAGACGGATTTGGGGCCGGTGATGATGGCGATCCGCTGGTGGCCTTTGGCCAACAATTGATTCACCGCCTTGTAAACCACATCTGCATTATCCACCAGAACGGCGTCGATATCCACGCCCTGAATGATCCGGTCGATCAGCACAATGGGAATGCCGCAGTTGGCAGTCAGTTCTTTAAATTCTTCGGCAGACAGATCTTCCGGCGCGTATACCAGACCGTCAATGCCGCAGGTGAGCATAAATTTCAGATTGTCCCGCTCCAGGCCGTGATTGGCGCCATAGGAGGAGATGAGACAGTGATAATCCTTTTCCCGCATCAACCGGGACATAGTGGTAACCACATTGCCGTAGAAAGGGGCGGTCATATCCGGCAGCAGGATACCCACGCTGCGGTTACGGCCCATCTTTAAGCCTCTGGCAAAGGGGTCTGCCCGGTAATCCAGATCGGCAATGGCTTTCCGGATGGCTTCTTCGTTTTCCTGGCGCACTTTGCCGCCGTTTATGTATTTGGAAATGGTGGACGGCGCAACGCCGGCCAATAATGCGACATCCTTGATTGTGGCCATTTTTTCTCCTTAAAATCCTACAAAACGCGAAACGATTCGCGCAAAAACGCCATAGGCTCCCTTATGTTTTCTTTATAATATAAAAATATTTTTGTACTGTCAATACAATTTCTAAAAAAATATGTTGATTTTTTTGGCAAAGTTTATTATAATAGCCATGTACCCGCAAAAGGGACGGTATAGCAAGAAATGTTGCACAAACGAAACGATTCGTTTTTGTGCAAGATGCAAAAACTGATTCTTTTTCGAGTCAAAATTCCTCTTTCGTCGGTAAAAGACCTTCACATTTTTACAAGGCCCTGCCCGCACCTGAGGATAAAGTTTTTCTGTATTATATATATTGTAGTGATATACATTATAAGAAAGGTGATGATGGAATGGGCGAAACGATTCTGAAGATGCAAGGCATTCAGAAATACTTCTCCGGTGTCCATGCGCTGAAGGGCGTCGACTTTGAATTGAGAGCCGGCGAGGTTCACGCGCTGATGGGCGAAAACGGTGCCGGTAAATCCACACTGATCAAAGTACTCTGCGGCATACATAAGAACGACGGCGGCTCCATTGAGTATTTCGGTGAGAATGTGAGTTTTGCGAATATCGCAGAATCTCAGGCAGCCGGCATCAGTGTAATCCACCAGGAACTGAATATGATGAACCACCTGACGGTGGCCCAGAATATGTTCATCGGCCGGGAATTTATGAACTCCGCTTTCATTAATGATAAGAAGATGGAAGAGGAAGCACAGCGCCTGTTCGATAAGATGGGCGTGAAGATCAACCCCTCCGTAAAGTTGGGTGATCTGACTGTAGGTAAGCAGCAGATGGTTGAAATTGCCAAGGCTGTCTCCAGAGACTGCAAACTGCTGGTGCTGGACGAGCCTACCGCAGCCCTGACGCTCCCTGAAGTGGAAGAACTGTTCAAGATTATGCGTGACCTGCAGCAAAAGGGTATCGGTATGATCTACATCTCCCACCGTATGGACGAGATCAACCGCATCTCCGACCGGGTTACCGTTATGCGTGACGGCGAGTATGTCGGTACAGTTAACACCGCTGAGGTCACCAAGGACGACATCGTGAAGATGATGGTCGGCCGTGTGATCATGGGTGAGCAGAAAGAACAGAGCAACTGCCCCGCAGACGCACCTGTGTTGCTGGAAGTGAAGCATCTGAACGCCGGCAGAGAAGTCAAGGATGTGAGTTTCACCCTGCGTAAGGGCGAGATCCTGGGCTTTGCAGGTCTGATGGGCGCCGGTCGTACCGAAGTTGCCCGTGCCCTGTACGGCGCTGATAAGAAGCAGACCGGTGAGATTTACCTGAATGGCAAGAAGGTAAAGATCAGAACCCCTGAGCAGGCGGTCAAAGCCGGTATCTGTTACCTCTCTGAGGACCGGAAGCGTTACGGCCTGATGCTGGATAAATCCATCACCGAAAACACCACCATTTCCTCTGTGGAAGATTTCATCACCGCCGGCATTATCAACGATGCCAAGATGAAGAAGGACTCCGCTGAGTTCAACGCAAAACTCCGCACCAAGACACCTTCTATGGATCAGTTGCTGAAGAACCTCTCCGGCGGTAACCAGCAGAAGGTCATCATCGCCCGTTGGCTGATGAAGAACGCGGACATCTTTATTTTTGACGAGCCTACCCGCGGTATCGACGTGGGCGCCAAGAGTGAAATCTACCACCTGATGGAAGAGTTGGTAGAGCAGGGCAAATCCATTATCATGATTTCTTCCGAACTGCCGGAAGTTCTGCGTATGAGCGACAGAGTTCTGGTTATGTGCGAAGGCCGCAAGACCGGTGAACTGGACATCGCCGAGGCAACTCAGGAAAAAATTATGCAACTTGCTACTATGCGGGAGGAAAACTAATATGAGCGAAAAGAAAAATCCTTTGCTTGCTAAGAAGAAGGCAGCGACCAGCAGCAAGCAGAATATTGTTATTATTCTGGCTGCCGTTGTTCTGTTTGCAATCTTTTATCTGATCAATCCCGGTTTCGCCAGCCAGGGCAACCTGCTGACCATGGCCAAGTCCTTCGTTCCCTACGCCATTCTGGCGCTGGGCGTTACCTTTGTGATCGCCACCGGCGGTATCGACCTGTCCATCGGTACGGTATGTATCGGTTCCGCTGTTCTGGCCGGCGCTATCTGCAAGACCGGCGTTTCCATGGACGACGGCATCCTGTGGCTGACCATTCCCATCATTGTGCTGACCGGTATGGCATTCGGCCTGATCAACGGTCTGTTGGTTGCCAAGTGCAAACTGGCTCCCTTCATCGCTACCCTGGGCACTATGCTGGTATCCCGCGGTCTGACTGCTGTTATTTCCGAGGCTCTCCGTGAGACCTCCTCCGCTGTTAAGTACCCCACCACCGGTTGGATGCAGAAGGTATTTACCAATGCCAACGGCTTCCCCATCGGTATTGTTTGGGTACTGGGTCTGACCATCATCTGCATGGTGGTTATGTACAAGACCAAGGTTGGCCGTTACATTCTGGCCATCGGCTCCAACGAAGAGGCTGCCCGCCTGTCCGGTATCAACACCGACAAGTACAAGATCATCGCTTACATGATCGGCGGCACTTTCGCAGGTATCGCTGCTCTGTTCTATGTGGCTTCCAACCCCTCTCTGACCATCGCAGCCGGTAACGGTATGGAACTGGATGCCATCGCCGGCGTTTACATCGGCGGCACTTCCACCACCGGTGGTTCTGCCTCCATCGTTGGCACCATCCTGGGCTCCATGATCCTGGTTATTATCCGTCAGGGTCTGAACATCGCCCTCAGCAGCGGCAGCGTGGTATCTGCTACCAACATCACCTACGCCGTGACCGGTGTGATCGTGGTTGGCGCTGTTATGCTGGATGTTCTGAAGAAGAAGTCTGCTGCCAAGGTTAAGATTCCTGTAGCAGAAAAGAAGGCAGAAGCCCCCAAGGCTTAAATCCCCCTGTCATTGTTTATATAGATTCCCACGGCTTGCTATGCAAGCCTCGGAATGACAATCAAGATATTCCTTCCCGTGTCATTGCGAGGGCGTCAGCCCGTGGCAATCTTGCCCCCCTGTGTCATTGCGAGGAGCCGTAGGCGACGTGGCAATCTAAAGCCGGCATTCTAGATTCACACGCCAGTGTGAGCACTGGCTCGGAATGACAAGGAAGCAGTGAAGATTCCCACACCAGTCTGCGGACTGGTTCGGAATGACAAGGAAACACGATAGATTCCCACACCGGTTTGGGAACCGGTTCGCAACGACAACCAAGATTTCATTTCGTATAAGTGTGAGCCAAAGGCCCACTTAGAATAAAAAGTCCAAAATAAAAATTTTTAGGAGGAAAACAATTATGAAGAAACTCATTGCTCTGCTTCTGGCTCTGGTAATGGTTCTGGGTCTGGCTGCTTGCACCAAGCCCAGCACTGGCAACGACGAGACCAAGCCCAGCGGCGACAACAACACTACTGCCGGTAAGGGCACCATCGCTGTGATCGCTAAGGGCGAGACCCACGCTTTCTGGCAGGCTGTTAAGGCTGGCGCAACTGACGCTGGTAAGGCTGCTGGCTACGAAGTTACCTTCCGTGGCCCCACTGCTGAGTCCGAAGAATTCGTTAACTCTCAGCGTGAAATGGTTCAGGCTGCTCTGAACAACAAGGACACCAAGGCTATCGTTCTGGCTACCATCGGCCTGGGCTTTGCTGACGAACTGACCGCTGCTTTCGACAAGAAGCTGCCTGTCGTTGAGTTTGACTCCGGTCTGTACTCTGGCGGCGCTGACATCACCGAGGGCAAGGACCCCACCATCGGTGGCGTTGCAACCGACAACAAGGCTGCTGCTGGCGTTGTTGCTGAAAACTTCTACAAGTACCTGAAGGACAACAACCTGCTGGCTAACGGCTACAAGGTTGGTATCATTCAGCACGACTCCACCTCCACCGGTATCGACCGCGCTGCCGGCTTCAAGGAAGGCATGGAGAAGTTGGCTGCTGCTGACAACATCACTCTGGACATCAACGTTCAGATCAAGGCTAACAACGCTGGCGAATACAAGCTGGGCCTGACCGCTCTGAAGGATTGGGGCGCACAGTCCATCTTCATGACCAACGAAGGCGTTGTGAACGAAGTATTCCCCGAAATCTCCGACAGCGCTGCTGCTTACAAGGACATCCTGTTCTGCGGCTTCGACGCTGGTACTAACCAGTACAACTGGATGAAGGACGCTGGCGCTACTTACGCTCTGTTGGTTGGCTCCGTCGCTCAGGACTCCTACAACATCGGCTACAAGGCAGTTCAGATGGCTATCGACAAGCTGGACGGCAAGGAAGTTTCCGACGTTGGTATCGCTGGTGTTTGGTACAACAAGGACAACATCGACGAGCAGAAGGACAAGAACATCTTCTACATGGGCTAATCCTCAGTAGTTGAATAGTTTTTAACGGCTCAAACCGACCGGCACCACTTCGGTGGTGCCGGTTTTTCTTCATTCACGGTTGAATACTGAGCAAGGAAAATTTTCCTTGTTTAGTATTGAACTGTGTGTTCGGAAGATGTATAATAGATAGGATAAAATGAGTATAGGAGGGTGGCATATGAAGAAAGTGAGAAACCTTCTTGCATTTGACCTGGGCGCCAGCAACGGCCGTGCCATTTTGGGCCGGTTTGACGGCGAAAAGATCACCATGCAGGAACTCCACCGCTTTGAAAACAACTACATAGAAATGAACGGCGTGTTCTACTGGGACACTCCTTACCTCTACAAGCAACTGAAGCAAGGTCTGCTGGCATTTAAGCAGGGCAATTTTGGTGACCTGGATGCCTTCGGCATTGACACCTGGGGTGTGGACTACGGCCTGCTGGATAAAAACGGTCAACTGGCCGGCATCCCCCGCTCCTACCGGCTGGGTACCCAGGAGGATATTGATGCAGTAAAGGAAAAGATCCCCACGGAAGTCCTTTACGGCCGTACCGGTATCGACACCACTTTGACTTTTAACACCATCTACCAACTCTACCGCAGACTTCGTGAGGAAGATCCTGCTTTGGAAATTGCGGAGACCATGCTGCTGACTCCCGATCTGCTGGGCTACCTGCTGACCGGCAGCAAGGGAACAGAGTATACCATCGCCACCACCACCGGCCTGTACAACCCCACCACCAAGGATTGGGACTGGCAGACCATCGAAGAATTGGGATTGCCCAAGAAGATCTTCACCAAGATCGACAAAACCGGCACGATCCGCGGCCACATTCGTCCTGAACTGTGCGAAGAACTGGGAATCAACCCCGCTCCCTTTGTAGCCGTGGGCAGCCACGATACCGCATCTGCGGTGGCAGCCATTCCCGGCACAGGCAGTTTTGCCTTCTGCTCCTCCGGCACTTGGAGTCTGTTCGGCGCAGAAATGGACAAGCCCGACCTGTCTATGGATGCCCAAAACCGTGGTTTCTCCAACGAAGGTACCATTCAGGGTACATATCGCCCCCTGAACACCATCATCGGCATGTGGATCATTCAGGAATGCCGCCGGGATTGGATCAAGGCCGGCATCGAAATGAGTTGGGATGAGATCGTGGTGGCTGCCCGGGGCGCTGAGCCCCTGCGGAGCATTATCAATCCCGATGCGCCTCAGTTCTACGCAGGCGGCAATATGGTGCAGAAGATCAAGGATTTCTGCCGGGATACCAATCAGCCTGTTCCCGAGACCGTAGGTCAGATCGCCCGTACGGTTTATGAATCTCTGGCGCTGAAGTACCGCAGCGCACTGGAGGGTTTGGAGAAAATGAAGGGTCAGCGGATCGATTCTCTGAACATCGTGGGCGGCCCCATCAATAACAAGTTCCTGAATCAATTGATCGCAGACTCTTTGGACAGAACGGTGGTCACCGGCCCTGTGGAGGGCGCGGCCATCGGCAACCTGCTGACCCAGGCCATGGCGCTGGGAGATGTGAAGGACCTGGATCACCTGCGGCAGATCGTCCGCAATTCCGAATCCGTGGAAACCTGGCAACCCAACCACACCGATGCTTGGGAAGCCGCTTACAATAAACTGTGTACTTTTTTGAAATAACAAAGGAGATGTGACTATGAGCGTAGATATGACAAAGTGGCAGGAGATTGCCAAACAAAACATTCATAACCGTCCCACCGGTACCGGCCGTCTGGCAGGTAAAATCACCATCGTCACCGGCGCAGCCCAGGGTTTTGGTAAGGGTATTGCGGAGGAACTGTATAAGGAGGGCCCAACCATTATCGTTGCGGATATGAACCTGCCTCTGGCAGAGTCTGTGGCAGCAGAACTGGGTGAAAATGCCTGGGCCGTGGCTGTGAACGTTTCCGACGAGGAAAGTTGCGCCGAGATGGTGGCAAAGGTAGTGGAAAAGTTCGGCGGTCTGGATATTATGGTCGCCAACGCCGGCGTTGTTCGTTCCGGCCCCATTGCCCAGTTGGAGAAGAAGGATTTTGACTTCGTGACCGCAGTCAACTACACCGGTCTGTTCCT
>JAFXBH010000063.1 GCA_017521875.1 Oscillospiraceae bacterium | reverse complement strand
GCTGGGCGCCGATGTGCATCAGCCGCCACTGATCCAGATAATAGTGTTCCAAATTGATGCGGCCGGATTCAATGGCATCCAAAAGATCCTGTGCCCAGGGCACCAAAAGCCAAACAATGGTGCATTTCTCTTCCGTAACGGCCCGTAGGATCCACTCAGGTTTCACGCCCCGCAGCAGCACAGCCTTGCTGCCGGAGATCAAGGATCCAAACCAGTGCATTTTTGCGCCGGTGTGATACAGAGGCGGGATGCACAGGAACACATCGTCCCGGGTCTGGCCGTGGTGATTCTGTTCCACCTGACAGGCGCACAACAGGGCGCGATGATTGTGAAGAATCGCCTTGGGGAATCCGGTGGTACCGGAGGAGAAGTAGATAGCAGCGTGGTCATCCTCAGTCAGCGCCACAGGAGGCACGCTGGAAGAACAGAAGTTGGTCAGGGCAATGCATTCCTCTGCGTATGCGGGACAGTTCTTGCCTACAAAGAACATCATCTTCAGGAAATCCAGTTCTGCCACGATGGAATTGATCCGGCTGATAAATTCCGGCCCGAATACCAGCACCTCTACATCTGCCAGATCCAGGCAGTACTTGATCTCGTCAGAAGCATATCGGAAATTCATAGGTACAGCGATGCAGCCGGCCTTCAGAATACCGAAATAGATGGGCAGCCATTCCAAACTGTTCATCAGCAAGATGGCTACTTTTGTGCCTTTTTTAAGCCCCCGGCTTAATAGGAGATTGGCAAAGCGATTGGCTTTGCGGTCAAAATCCTTCCAACTCATTTCCCGCCGGTAGGGGGCTTCCGCATTGGCGTTTTCAATCAGGTTGAAATCCCGCCAGGTAACGGCGTTGTCCCGCTCCTCGGAGGGATTGATTTCCACCAGAGCGGTCTCTGCACCGTATAATCTGGCATTCCGCTCCAGAAGATCTGTAATGATCATAACATGTTCTCCTTTCTTGGTGGGAGAATAAAAAACGTCCTCTGCTTTCTGCAGAGGACGAGAATTTCCCGTGGTACCACCTCAGTTTACCGCAGCACGCGGCCTTGTCCGATTCCAACGAATCGCAGCGCAATATCGGGCGCACCCGTCTTTGCCTACTGAAAGGGTTCGGCAAAGCCGCTCGGAAAGGTATTGGGAACAACCTCTTTTACTGCCTTGCACCAGACGGCAGTTCTCTGAAAAAGAAAGGTGGTTCTTACTTGGTTTCGTCATTGCGTTATACTTATACAATATAAAAAACAGTTTACCACCACAGAGCGGGAAAGTCAATGCCCAATTCCCCTGATTTCGGCAGGAATCATAGAGTTTTTTCAATTCTGACAGGTTCTGGGTGGGAAAAAGAAAATAACAGAAGAAAAATGCAGGAATTGCAACAGTTTACTTGCAATTCTAAACAGATTGTGCTACACTGATAATGCATAAATTTGCCCCACGGCAGTTGGGGGCGGAAAGAGGCGTTTATGATCTACGAATGCGAAAAAGGTATTCAAAGGGAAAAACTACGGGAAGCGCTGGCAAAGACCTTGGAAGGCCGTGACCTGAAGAAGGTGCTGATCCTCCCTCCCGACTATACCAGAATGTATTCCGGCGCAGGCATTATTACCGCTATTTACTACGACCTGTTGAAGGACAAGTGCCAAGTGGACATTATGCCCACCCTGGGCACCCATGTTCCCATGACTGAGGAAGAATGGGTGGCATTTTTTGGCGAAGGCGTTCCGTTCGACAGAATGTTGGTACACAACTGGCGTACCGATGTAGTAAAGATCGGTGAAGTACCTGCTTCTTTTGTGTCCGAAGTGTCTGAAGGATTGGTCAATAACAGCATTGATGTGGAAGTCAATCGCTGCATTATGGACCCCTCCTACGATTTGATTTTGTCTGTTGGTCGGGTAGTACCCCACGAAGTGGTGGGTATGGCCAACTACAGTAAGAATATTTTTGTCGGCTGTGGCGGTTCTTCTATGATCAACTCCTCACATATGCTGGGCGCTTTCTACGGTATGGAGCGGATCATGGGCAAGGATTTCTCTCCCGTTCGCCGGGTGTTTGACTATGCGCAGGAACATTTCCTGTCCAATATCCCGTTGCTGTATGTGCTGACCACTACCACCAACCAGGGCGATGATATCACCATTCACGGCCTGTATATTGGCAAGGACCGGGCAGCCTTCGAAGCCGCTGTGGAAAAGAGCCAGGAGATTAACCTGACCCATATGAAGAAGCGGCTGGATAAAGTGGTTGTTTACCTTGACCCCCGGGAATTTAAGAGTACCTGGTTGGGAAACAAGGCGATTTACCGTACCCGTATGGCCATTGCCGACGGCGGCGAACTGATCGTTCTGGCGCCTGCAGTGGGCAGATTCGGTGAAGATGACGAAAATGACAGACTCATTCGAAAATACGGCTATGTAGGCAGAGAAAATGTGCTGAAACTGGTGGATGCGCCTGAAAACGAAGACCTGCGGGAGAACCTGTCTGTGGCGGCTCACCTGATCCACGGCTCTTCCGACGGCCGTTTCAAGATCACCTACTGCGCCGGTAAACTCACGGAAGAAGAAGTCCGTGGTGCAGCATTCAACTATGCCCCCTATGAGGAGATGGCAGCCAAATACGATCCTGCCAAACTCACCGACGGTTTCCACACCATAGATGGCGAGGAGATCTTCTACATCTCCAATCCTGCTCTGGGACTGTGGGTATGCGATGACTAAGGAGCAAAACCTGTGAAGAGAATTGATTTACACACCCACTCTCTGTGCAGTGACGGCGCCCAGACCCCCTCTGATGTGGTCCGTACCGCCCACGCAGCCGGCCTTTCCGCCATTGCCCTTTCTGACCACGATTCCATTATGGGCGTGCAGGAAGCCATGGATATGGGACGGCAGTTGGGGGTTGAAGTGATCCCTGCGGTGGAACTGTCCGCCCAGTCGGATACAGAATTGCACATTTTGGGTTACTTTGTGGATATCCACAATAAAAAATTGCAGGACACCATGGCCTATGCGCTGCAGGTTCGTAACGAACGGCAGGAGGAAGTCTGCCGCAAACTCAACGAGCAGGGCTTCGACATTACCATGGATGAACTGCGGGAAGAAGCCGGCGGTAACGATGTGCTTTGCCGCGCCCACTTTGCCCAGATCATGGTGCGCAAAGGCTACGCCGAATCGGTGAAAGACGCCTTTAACCGCTATTTAAGTGTTGGCTGTTACGCCTATTCCAACCGGCAGGCGCTCACCGGCCCGGAAGCGGTTTCCCTGATTCGGGAAGCCGGCGGCATTGCGGTGGCGGCCCACTTGCACCTGATTAAAAAGCCGGACGATGAACTGCGGGAATACCTGAAAAGCCTGATTCCCTACGGCTTAGACGGCGTGGAAGGTTACTATACTGACTATACTCCGGATATGGAACAGCGCTACCGTGCAATGGCACAGGAGTTGGGATTTGTGATCTCCGGCGGTACAGATTATCACGGTGCCAACAAACCCCACATCACCATCGGTGCGGGCAAAGGCAATCTGGAAATACCCTATAGCGTGTTGGACGGATTGCGTCAAAGACATCAGGAAATCTATAAATAATATTTATCATAAAGGAGAACGCGTACTATGAAAAAAGCAGACATTGGCCTGATTGGATTGGCCGTTATGGGTGAGAACCTGGTTTTGAATATGGAATCCAAGGGCTTCACCGTTGCCGTTTATAACCGTACTACCGAGAAGGTAAAGAACTTCGTGGAAGGCCGCGGCGCCGGCAAGAATATTATTGGCACTTACTCTATGGAAGAACTGGTTGCCAACATTGAAAAACCCCGTAAGATCATGATGATGATCAAAGCAGGCGCTGCTGTGGACGCAACCATCGACGCTTTGCTGCCTCTGCTGGATGATGGCGATATCATCATCGACGGCGGCAACTCCCACTTCCCCGACACTGTCCGTCGTACCGAGTATGTGGAATCCAAGGGCAAACTCTATATCGGCTCCGGTGTTTCCGGCGGTGAAGAAGGCGCTCTGAACGGTCCTTCCCTGATGCCCGGTGGATCTCCTGCTGCATGGGAAAGCGTAAAGCCCATTCTGCAGGCTATCTGCGCTAAGGTAGAAGACGGATCTCCCTGCTGTGACTGGGTTGGCGAGAACGGCGCAGGCCACTTCGTCAAGATGGTCCACAACGGCATCGAGTACGGCGATATGCAATTGATTTGCGAAGCCTACCACCTGATGAAGAATATGCTGGGTATGTCCGACGATGAAATGCACGAGGTATTTGCTGAGTGGATGAAGGGCGACCTGGACAGTTACCTGATCGAGATCACCCGTGACATTCTGGCCTATAAGGACACCGATGGCGAACCCATCGTAGAGAAGATTCTGGACACTGCCGGCCAGAAGGGTACTGGTAAGTGGACCGGCATTGCCGCTTTGGATGAAGGTGTGCCTCTGACCCTGATCGGCGAGGCTGTGTTTGCCCGCTGCCTGTCCGCCATGAAGGACGAGCGTGTTAACGCTGCCAATGTACTGCCCGGTGCTGCTGAAACTGCTCTGAATCTGACTGCTGAAGAGAAGGCAGAATGGATCGAAAATATTCGCTGCGCCCTGCTTGCTTCTAAGATTGTCTCTTATGCACAGGGCTACACCCTGATGCGTGCAGCCGCCAAGACTTACGGCTGGAACCTGAACTACGGCGGTATCGCTCTGATGTGGCGCGGCGGTTGCATCATCCGCTCCGTATTCCTTGGCAAGATCAAGGAAGCCTTCGATAACAATCCTGCTCTGACCAACCTGCTGCTGGATCCCTACTTCACCAAGAAGATCGCAGACCTGCTGCCCGGCTGGCGTAAGGTAGTTGCCCAGGGCGCTATGAGTGGTATGCCCACTCCTGCATTCTCCTCTGCACTGGCTTATTACGACGGCTACCGTTGCGACAGACTGCCGGCTAACCTGCTGCAGGCACAGCGTGACTACTTTGGCGCTCACACCTACGAGCGGATCGACCAGCCCAGAGGCCAGTTCTTCCACACCAACTGGACCGGCCACGGCGGCAACACTTCCGCTACCCAGTACGACGTCTAATCGTATTCAGAAAGAGAGGATTTTCTTATGAAACTTCGTGAAAATTGCAAGTACGCTCTGGTAGTTCCCACTTCTATGGGTGTTCGTATCACCCCTCCCAACGGCCAGCCCGTTGCATCTTCCAATATGTTT
>JAFXBH010000007.1 GCA_017521875.1 Oscillospiraceae bacterium | reverse complement strand
CGGTATTCAGGCTGCAGGCGCTGATGTCTATTATGACCACGGTGGCACTTATAAGAAGATGCCCGGAGTATCGCTGAAACCCGGCGTAGTCTATACTGCAAGACGGCAGGTAGACTTCCGCAACAAAAACGGTTTCACCAGTACATATACCATTTTAGACGATAAAGGAAATGTTCTGGCCACTGTTAAGGATGTGCCGATGGTGTCTGTCAGTCTGCCGGTTTCTGCCATAACCATCTCCTATAAACGGGAACGGGGCGATATTTACATCGACGATTATAAACTATACCCGGTTGGTTTAAACACGGACTTTGAAGTTTATGATGCAGAATATGGCTATGAGGTTGCAGACATTTCTCAGGCAAGAACAAAAGATACCGCCTATCGCCTATCTTGGCTGAATGCAAGCGATACCTATCAGGTTGCCAAAGTGTATAACAATAACACGGTAGTGGGAGAAGTGAAAATGGCGCCCGGTAAAGACGGCGTTCTAACCGGAGTTGTAAAGGCTAAAGCCGGTGAGACGATTCGACTGACGGTAAAGACAGAAGATACCACGCCGGAAACTTACCCCGACTATGATAAAGGCGATTTTGAATGGAAACCGGGAGAAAAACCGGCGCCCCTACCTGGTGGCAATTCCGGTGGTGGAAACACACCTTCCGGTGATGTACAAACCCCGGGTTCAATGACACCGAGTGATACAGTAAAACCTACAACCCCCACCACTCCTGTGGACGGCACAGATCCTACCAATCCCGTGGATAGTACCAATCCTACAGATGGTATCGACACCACCAATCCTGCAGATAAACCCAACGACGACTCCACCAGACCTTCCGATAACAAACCCGGCACATCGCTTGAAAAGGAGGATGGTCCGACTGGTGGTATGATCGTATGGATTATCATTGTATCTGTTACGGCGGTCTGCGGCGTGTTTGCGCTGTTGTGGTTTGTCATTAAACCCAAGTGGCTGACAGACTTCTTCAAGAAGCCTGCACCTTGGGCAGAGGAACCCACGGACGCTGAATAATCTCTCTAAAAACAGGCACATTTTGTGCCTGTTTTTTGTTGGATATATTATATTTTAGGTTGACACAGACTGGCTTTTTTGGTATAAGTAAACCAAGGGCTCTTGGACCTTCAATATGGATATAAAAAGGAGAAACAGGAAATGAAAAGAATTGTTGCGTTGTTCCTGGTGCTGACCTGTATTGCGGTTTTGATCCCCGCAGGTGTGCAGGTAGATGCCGCTAATGTTACAAAAAAGCCGTTCTATACGGTTAACTGTTTGCCCGTGTTTTGGGAAGACGGGGATCTGGTTCTGGATGTGCCCTATTTCGCCAGCGGTTATGCTGAAAACCACCCTAATACCACTGTTAGCTGGAGAGGAATTTCCGATATTGAAGTTCTGGCAGAAGAATTGAAAGCAGAGTTTGACGACCGTCCCGAGGGAACCCGGCATTTCTTCTATCGGCTGCCCGGTGAACTTCTTCACGGTATGATGGCTGAGAACTATGTGTATTTTGATAAGCCCGGTCAGATAGTGGAAGATTGGCTGGATGAATTTCTGGCAGAATACAAGCGCATTGGCGGCAAACTGGACGGTATCTATACAGATGTTGAGTACTGGCACGGCGCTGCTTATGAATTGTGGGCAGATAGATATAAAGTAGAGAACAATAAGTGCTATTGGGATATTGTCAATAACCCCAAGTATACTACCGTCCTGCGTCCCAAACTGGAAAAGTATGGTTTTTCCTTCTACCCGGAGAATATGCAGGATGATACCAAGTCTGAACTTTGGTCCATGACTCCGGAAATGGGTTATACTATGGACTATCACATTTGGAACATAGTAATAGATGAACTTTTGACTGAGTACTTAAATGCGTCCGTTCTGGATCCTATGCTGAAGTACTATCCCGATGCGCTGTTCAACGATTATGGCAGATATGACCGTTACGGTTGGCAGAAGCAGTATGGCGGCGATATGGCTATTCTGTATGGCAACGATGTAAAAGTTGGTAATGTAGCCAATATGCACTGTTACCCCACCACCCCCGGACAGAAGCAATTTGGCACATTTACTACTCCCGACGGTTACAACAATGCCAAATATGCCGCAACACCCTTTAATATGGTGCTGTGGAAAGTGAATGAGAATAAGGGTATTGCGGAAGCCAATGACCTGCTTAGTGTACATATTACATTTTATAATTATCAGCCTGACTATGCCGGCACATACTCCAACACGCCCTATTACTCCGAACTGATTTACCACCTTGGTATGTTGGACCCCCAGCCCTTCATTGGCTATGTTGTGGGCGATGAAGTCATCGACTTTGGCAAAGATAATCCCGACCCCGATGCCAGCGATTATGAGGCAGTGCTGGATGTAGTTCGGGAACTGATGGGAGAACTGACCCGTGTAGCCGGTTACTCTGACCGGAAAACCATTCAGATTCCTGCCAACTGGAACAATGACTTTATTCTTTCCGGTATGTACGCAAACGGCAGAAACATCTGGCGTATCACACCGGATACTACCGGCGATATGACTCTGGACGCCTTCAAGGTAGAGGGGGCAGATCCCACCTTCTATATCAACGGTCAGACTGTTACGTTCCCCCAAGGTAAGATTCTTGAAGATGGTCAGATATCCAAGGTCGGCACTTGCGGTTACTGGATAGAGACTCCCGCCGACGTAATGCCTGTCATTACCAGCGGCGCAGACCGTTATGCAAAGGATCCGTCCTTCCTGGAGGATTTTGAAGGTTATGAAAGCGGTATGCGGTTGGATAAAACCATCAGCACTGCATGGGATCTGGCTACCGGCACAGCAAAGATTCAGGACAATGGCGGCAATAAAGTGCTGGCTCTCACCGGATCTACTACCATTACCAATGTGAATGCACCTAAAAATATCACCGCAGGCGACAGTTACGCTAAGCAGCAGGTATGGCAGGCGACTGTTACCGTGCCAGAGGATGGCGAACTGATTTTGATGCGCTGCGCCAGCAAGGATAAGGGCATTCGGATTGCAGACGGTAAGGTATACTATGATAACGACGGTGAATATGCAGAAATTCCCGATGTGAGCGTATCTGCCGGCGGTACATACATAATCCAGCGGAAAGTTGACTTCCGCAACGCTGATAACTATACCAGCACCTACATTGTCTGCGATGCAACAGGCAAGGTTTTGGGCAGCGTGAAAAATGCAGCCATGAGCAAGGTAACGCTGCCTGTTGCTAATATCCACTTCTCGTCCAAGAAAGTAACCGGCACAGCCTACATTAATGACTACAAACTTTACCCTGCCGGTGTAACCACGGACCTTATGGTATATGATGTAGAAACGGGTATGGAAGTGGACGGTAATGTCTCCAGAGATACAGACACTGCATATCGTTTGTCTTGGCTGAATGCTACCGGTGAAGATATTATGGCGCAAGTGTGCAATAACGGAACCGTGGTGGCCGAGATCAAAATGGCCGCCGGCCAGGATGGTGTTGCTACTGCCGTTATCAAAGCAGACGGCAATCCTATTCTGCTGACAGTAAAAGCGGATATACCTGCCGATCAGAATGGTTCTGACGGACCTTCCAACGATGATTCCGGTACCAAACCCGTAAAGAAGAACGGATTGGACGGCGTAATGATTGCCATTATGATTGTTGCAATGACCGCGGTGGTCGTAATCGCGCTGCTTGTTGTAATTATTGTATTGATGAGAAAGAAAAAGATGGCACGCGATGCAGAAAAAACCACAGAAACCGAATAAACTCCCAAAAAACAGGCACGAAACGTGCCTGTTTTTTGTTGACTTTGTGTAAACTATTTGTTATAAATAAAACGAAGATTTTAGTTTTTGATATTTTGATATAAAGAAAAAGGAGAAATGGGAAATGAAAAGGATTTTTGCGATATTCTTGGTATTGACCTGTATTGCGGTTTTGATTCCTGCAGGTTCGCAGGCAGATGCTGCCACAGTTAGTAAAAAACCATTCTATACGATTAACTGTTTGCCCGTGCTTTGGGATGACGGCGATCTCATATTGGATGCGCCCTATTTTGCCAGTGGTTATTCAGTAAACTACAAAAAAACGACTGTTAGTTGGAGAGGAATTTCCGACATCAAAGTTCTGGCAGAAGAATTGAAGGCTGAGTTTGATTGCCGTCCCGAGGGAACCCGGAATTTCTTCTATCGGCTGCCCGGAGAACTGCTTCACGGCATGATGGCTGAGGATATGGTGTATTTCGATAAGCCGGAAGAGATAGTCAGAGAGTGGCTGGAGGAGTTCTTGGCAGAGTACAAGCGCATCGGCGGTAAATTGGACGGCATCCATACGGATGTGGAGTACTGGCACGGCGCTGCTTATGAATTGTGGAAGAATACCTATAAAACAGGGACAAGCAGCATCTATTGGGACATTGTAAATGACCCCAGATATGAGACTGTTCTGCGTCCCAAATTGGAAAGATACGGCTTCACATTCTGGCCCGAAAGTAAGCAAGACAGTGTAAAATCTGAGATATGGTCTATGACTCCGGAAGTGGGATATACCAGGGATTACTATATTTGGAATTTGGCGCTGGACGAACTTCTGACGGAATACTTAAATGCGTCTATTCTGGAACCAATGCTGAAGTATTATCCGGATGCGTTGTTCACTGACTACTATAGATATGACGGTTTCGGATGGCAGAAAATGTATTACGGTTCTATGACCCTTCTGCCGGGCAACCACATCAAAGTCGGCAATGTATCCAATATGACCTGTTATCCCGGCAGCGCCCCTTGGGATAATTATATTGACAAGTATCTCACTCCCGAATCTTACAACAATGCCAAATACGCAGCCACTGCTTTCAATACGATCTTGTGGAAAGTGGTTGAAAACAAGCAGGTTTTGGAAGCTGATGCCAATCACCGGTTCAGCGCGCATGTTACATTTTATAATTTCCGGCCTGATTCTCCCGGTTCTTTTGCCAACACACCCTACTATTCTGAACTGATGTACCACATTGGTATGCAGGATCCTCAACCACTCTTGGGCTATGTTGTGGAAGATGAAGTGATCGACTTTGGCAAAGGCCATCCTGACCCGGAAGCCAGTGATTATGAGGCAGTGCTGGATGTGGTTAATGAACTGATGGCAGAACTGACCCGGGTGGCCGGTTACTCTGACCGAAAGCCCATTCAGACACCTCCTAACTGGAACAATGACTTTATACTCTCCGGTATGTACGCAAACGGCAGAAATATCTGGCGCATTACCCCCGATACCTATAACGGCACGACCCTTGCATCTTTTAAGGTGAAGGATAACGATCCCACCTTCTCCATTAATGGTCAGACCGTAACCTTCCCCCAGGGTAAGATCATTGCCGACAGCAAGATCTCCAAGGTGGGTACCTGCGGTTACTGGGTAGAGACCCCTGCCAATGTGATGCCCGTCATTACCGGCACTTCCGATCGTTACGAGAAAGACCCCTCCTTCGTAGATACCTTCGAGGGATTTGCAAACGGCGCTGCATTTACCGCAGATGTGACCGATGCTTGGAAAGTATCCGGCACAGCCGTCAAGGTGCAGAACAACGGCGGCAGCAAGGCGCTGGCTCTGACCGGCACCACAAAGTTGACCAATATAAATGCCCCCAAGAACATTACTGCAGGCGACAAGTTTGCCCAGCAGCAGGTATGGCAGGTAACGGTTACCGTGCCCAAGGGCGGTGAACTGCAACTGCTTTCTGCCGCGAATAAAGATTTGGGTGTTAAGATTGCCGACGGTAAGGTATATTACGACAACGGTGGTTCCTACGGGGAGATTCCCGGTGTCAGTGTAACTGCCGGTGGTACATAT
>JAFXBH010000062.1 GCA_017521875.1 Oscillospiraceae bacterium | reverse complement strand
TGTAGAGGATTGCGGATGTGCAACTTCCGTCTTTCGTTACTGTAATTTTCCTGGACTCCGGTGCCAGTTCCAGAAATACACCTTGCTGCAGCCACGGGGAAAGATAGGATTCTAAAGATTTGTTCACCGGTAGGGGAGATAAAAATACCGGACAACCCATTTTTGAAGCGTAATCTTCCGTTGCGCCTACTGGACAGGGAAGCGACTGTAAAATAAAATCCACCATCTCTTCCGATTTCGGCGAAACCTCCCTCTGAAAATCCAGCAAGACCGCAGTGGAGGAGAATTGATCTACCAATACCTTCAGTTGTTGAACAATGACTTCTCTGTCATGCATGTCTGGCGGCATACTATCGTCTAATAAAAGAATACTTCCCGGGGGCAAAAAAGCGGGGATGTTGGAGAGCCCTGCGTCGTATGGGGAAAAATGCAGCGCCATATATGCCAGACGATTTGGAAGGTTCTTCCCGATTTCGGGCTGAGTTATTGCAAGAAAGACTTGGGAAAACATAGACAAATTCACCTCCGTATGGTATAATACTATCGCATTTTATGAAAGCAGGTTGTTGGATATGCGTCTTTCTCCGCTACCCAATATCATAACAGACAATGTTACTGACCTGAAGCCGGAATGGTTGCAGCGCAAAGGAATCAAACTTCTGATGTTGGATTTTGATAACACCCTTGTGCCATATACCACAAATATTCCGTCCCAAGAGGTAGAATCCTGGTTGCAGGAGATGCTGGCTTCTCCCATCAGACTTTGTGTGGTTTCCAATAGCCGCAAAGACCGGGTGAAAGTGTTTTGCCAGGCCTATGGACTGGATTGCATTACCCACGCAAAGAAACCGTTTTCCAAGGGAATTGAAGAGTGTTTGGCCCGTTATGAAATTCCAAGAGAGAATTGCGGATTGGCAGGCGACCAAATTTACACCGATGTACTTGGCGCAAATTCTGCTGGGGTACAGTCTTTTTTGATAAAAGCCATTGATAATCATAATTTTTGGCTGAAAGCGCGTCATGTGTTGGAACGGCCATGGATCTATATTGCACGAAAAAGGAGATTGGACTATGAAAAATATTGAAAAATTTATATCCCTGCTGGGTGAAAAGGCGGATGGCCTGCTGTTGACCAGCCGATACAGCCGTCACTATGGCGCAGAGTTTGATATTGCCGAAGGCGTTGCTATTGTCAGCAAAAAGGGCTGCCGCTATTTTACCGATAGCCGGTATATTGAATCTGCTGAGAATTACATCAAGGGTTTTCATGTGTTGATGACCGACCGGGAAAATCCCTTTACCAAGCGGATCAATGAGGCCATTGCTGATTTTGGTATTACCACCTTGGGCTATGAAGAGGGCTACCTGACCGTTGCAGAACTGACTGCCTATGAGGAAAAATTGAATGCCAAACTGGTGCCTATGCACAAAGAGATCAACGGTTTCCGTGGCGTAAAAGAGGCTTGGGAACTGGATAATATGCGCAAGGCCCAAGAAATTACAGATAAGGCCTTTGCGGAGATGTGTACCCGTGTAAAAGCCGGTATGACGGAAAAGGAACTGCAGGCAGAACTGATTTACTGCCTGTATAAAAACGGCGGTGAGGGACTTTCTTTTGATCCTATCGTGGTATCCGGCCCGAATACAAGCCTGCCCCACGGCGTAGCAACTGACCGGGTCATCTGTGAGGGTGACTTTGTGACGATGGACTTTGGCGTTTTGTATAACGGCTACTGTTCCGATATGACCCGTACGGTGGCAGTGGGTTTTGCCACTGAGGAGATGGAAAAAGTTTACAATACTGTCCTGCAGGCCCAATTGGCCGGTATTGCTGCTACCCGTGCAGGTGTTCTGGGCAAGGAGATCGACGCAGCCGCCAGACAGGTGATCATTGACGCCGGTTACGGTGAATACTTCGGTCACGGCTACGGCCACGGCCTGGGCCTGGAGGTTCACGAAGCACCCAACACCAATCCCGGTGGTGAAGTCGTTATGCAGACTAACATGGTTACATCTGCTGAGCCGGGTATCTATCTGCCGGGCAAATTTGGCGTCAGAATCGAAGATGTGGTGATTTTTGCAGAAGATGGTTGCGAAAACATTACTAAGAGCCCTAAAAATTTAATAATTCTTTAAGAAAATTCAGTTTTCCTCTTGCAAAAAAGGTAAATTTCGGTTAAAATATCTCAGTTAAGATATAATATAGCCCTATAGGGCATACATTTAGGAGGATTTATAAAATGATTTCTGCAGGTGAATTTAGAAACGGCGTTACTTTCGATATGGATGGCAAGGTAATGCAGGTCATTGAGTTCCAGCACGTGAAGCCCGGTAAGGGCGCAGCTTTTGTTCGCGTTAAGATGAAAAACGTGATTACTGGCGGCGTGACCGAAACCAGTTTCAACCCTTCCGCTAAATACCCCACTGCTTTTGTGGAGAGAAAGAAGATGGAGTACTCCTACAGCGACGGTGATCTGTACTACTTTATGGATTCCGATACTTATGAACTGGTCCCCATCAACAAGTCCGCATTGGATGATTCCTTCAACTTTGTGAAGGAAAACGATACCTGTACTGTTATGAGTTACAAGGGCAGCGTGTTTGGTGTTGAGCCTCCCCGTTTCGTAGAACTGGAAGTTACCTCTACCGAGCCCGGCTTTGCAGGCAACACCGCTACCAACACCCTGAAGCCCGCTACCGTTGAGACCGGCGCTGAAGTGAAGGTGCCTCTGTTCATCAACGAAGGTGAAAGAATTCAGATTGACACCACTACCGGCGAATATCTGGGCCGTGCAAAGTAAGGAGAATTGCTATGACTATTTCTGAAAAGTCCGCATACCTGAAAGGCTTGATGGATGGCCTGAATCTGGACACAGAAAAGGCCGAAGGCAAGTTGATTTCCGCACTGGTGGAATTGATGGGCGATGTTACCAAGAAACTCTCCGATGTGGAAGAGACTACCATTGCTATTTCCGATGAATTGGATGAGATTGAAGAAGACCTGGACGCCATTGAGGACTACATTCTCGATGAAGAGGATGAGGACTACTATGACGACGAGGACTTCGAAGATTACGACGACGAAGATGATTACGACTTCGACGACGAAGAAGGCTTTGACTACGGCGACGAAGATACTACTATCTACGAAGTAAAGTGCGCTTGCGGCAATGTGATCGCATTTGACGAGGACACTTTGGAAGAGGGCAGCATTATCTGTGATGAGTGCGGCGAAACTCTGGAGTTCACCTTCGACGATGTAGACGAAGACGAGGAATAATTCCAAACAGAAAACCCACTACTTGAAAAGGTAGTGGGTTTTTTACATCAATAACCGAACACTCAGCGATGCCATAAAAAAACCTACAAAGTCAGCAAAAAGGGCGGCAGGGAGCGTGTAGCGGGTTTTTTGAATGCCGGCAGCGCCAAAATAGACGCTTATGGTGTAAAAGGTGGTTTCTGTCGATCCCAGCATGACAGCGGCAGTCCTGCCAATGGCAGAATCTACGCCATACTGGGTCATTAAGTCGGCACCTACCGCCAAGGCAGCGCTGCCACTGATGGGTCGGATCAGTACCAGCATTGCTGTCTCCGGTGGAATGCCCACAAATCGAAAAGCCGGTGCCAGAAACGAACTGATGGCTTCAATCGCTCCGGAAGTCCGCAGCATTACAACTGCTGTCATCAAAATCACCAGTGTAGGAACGATGGATAAGAGCAATTTTAACCCATCGGCAGCGCCGGAAAGAAGCAAATCGTAGGTGTTTTCTTTTTTTCGCAAAGCCAACGCCGAGGATACCAACAAAAGAATGGGAACGATGTAATCCGTCATTTTTTCCACACCTTTCCC
>JAFXBH010000061.1 GCA_017521875.1 Oscillospiraceae bacterium | reverse complement strand
TCTTACCGCACCCTTGACGGCTGCCGGCGCGATCGCCCTTCAGATCCTCAGCCGACGCGGTATTACCGTTGGCGCCCATCTTGCCTCGGTGGGAACGGTCAACGACGATTTGTTTGATCCCGTCACGCCCACAGAGCAATCTCTTCTCGCTCCCGGAAAGAAAGAATTCCCTGTACTCAATGACGATGCCGGGATCCGGATGCAGCAATTGATCGAAGAGTGCCGTCTGGCCCGGGATTCTGTTGGCGGAATCGTTGAGTGCGCGGTAGTTGGCTTTCCTGCCGGAATCGGTTCCCCCATGTTCGATGGACTGGAAAACCGTATCGCATCCCTTTTGTTCGGCGTTCCTGCTGTAAAAGGTGTTTCGTTTGGCGACGGTTTTGACATTGCCCGCCGGAAAGGCTCGGAGATGAATGATCCTTTCCGAATGAAAGACGGAAAAATTTGTACCGAATCCAATCATAATGGCGGGATATTAGGTGGTATTTCTTCCGGAATGCCGATTATTGTCCGTGCCGCTTTTAAACCGACTCCTTCCATCTCACAGCAGCAGGATACGGTCGATTTTATCAAAAACGAAAATGCAGAAATTGTGATCCAGGGGCGACATGATCCTTGTGTCGTTCCCCGCGCTGTTCCTGTGGTGGAATCGGTCGTGGCTTTGGCTTTGCTGGATGCCCTTCTGGAAAAGACTCAATTATAAAAATTTACTCTGGCGAAAGATGGTTCTTTTGCCAGAGTTTTTTTCTTGTTTCTTTCGCAAAAACCGTTAAAATAGGATTTCAGGAGGGAATTATGAAATTTTTTCGTTCATTTCTCAGCGAGCTGGAGCGCATCAGCGATTATTCCTATACGGTTTTGAAATGCTGTTTTTGGCTATCTGTTCTGATGTTCTGTATCAGTCTTATTTCCTTTACTGCGGCGAAAGATGAAGCGTATTTTCTTCAGATGTCTATTCATAAATCGATGCTGGAAGCGGCGCCCACCACCTTTTGCTCCGGCCTTATCGCTGCTGTATTATGCGATTTGTTTGCAAGAAAATAGGATCTTGGATAACAGCCTTTCCATCTGCGGCATAGGATACCAAGGGGTGGCGAATTGTATTTATCTACGCTGTGCCGGGCAGAGATCCCGGAAAAGGGATCATACCAAATCCAATGGGAAATCACCTTTTCCTCCGAGGCTTTGTGCGACGGATTTCTGTCACTTTCTTCTCCGCAGATGAAATGCTGTAAACATATCCATAAGTTTTATGGATATACATTAAGGATAAGTGAAACGCAGTCTGCATATTTTTCCGAACCGCAGACTGTTTTCCTTCGCGGTATCCTGAATAAAACCGAAATAAAATCCGCCAATTTGTATGTGATGAAAACACCGGATCGATGAATGTTTCTTCGATCCGGTGTTTTTTCGTTATTTTATACAATTTTCCAAATATTTGTTTATTCTTTTTCTAACGCGTAAAAGTGCATAATTATACTTGTATGCATTGACTATTTGCATATTTACTGTATAATATTCATTGTTCTTGTAAATTTATTCGCTAGGAGAATGCATATGACAACAGTCTTTATCGATGGCAGCGCCGGGACGACCGGTCTTCGTATCAAAGATCGACTGTCCGGTCGAACCGATATTTCTTTGCTGACTCTTACTGATGAACAGAGAAAAAATCCTGCGGCGAGAAAAGAAGCCCTCATGAGCGCGGACATTTCATTTCTTTGTTTGCCGGATCCGGTAGCGATCGAAGCGGTGGAACTGGCAAAAGATGCTCCGGGAAAGATTATCGATACATCCACCGCGCACCGAACCAACGATACCTGGGCATACGGTTTTTCCGAACTTTCTTTAATGCATAAAGAAAAAATCTGCTCGGCAAAATATGTGGCCAATCCCGGCTGTCATGCAAGCGGGTTTATTGCCTCGGTTTATCCGATGATCCAAAACAGGATACTTTCGCCCGATACCCCTTTG
>JAFXBH010000060.1 GCA_017521875.1 Oscillospiraceae bacterium | reverse complement strand
GCCAAGTACCTGGGCCGGGTGTTCCAGGATCCTATGACCGGCACGGCTGCGGATATGCAGATCGAAGAAAATCTGGCATTGGCTGCACGGCGTGGTAAGAGAAGATTCCTCCGCCCGGGCATTACCGCCAAGGAACGGAAAGAATATAAGGAACTGCTGAAAATTTTAGGGTTGGGACTGGAAGAACGACTGACGGCTAAGGTAGGCCTGCTCTCCGGCGGCCAGCGACAGGCATTGACGCTGCTGATGGCTACTTTGAACAAGCCGAAACTGCTGCTTTTAGATGAGCATACCGCAGCCCTGGATCCGAAAACTGCCAAGAAGGTGCTGGATATCACCGAGGAAATCGTGGAAAAGAACCACCTGATGACCATTATGATTACCCATAATATGGCAGATGCCATTCGGGTAGGCAACCGGCTGATTATGATGCACGAAGGCCGGATCATCGTGGATGTGAAGGGCGAAGAGAAAAAGAAACTCACCATTGAGCAACTGCTGCAGATGTTTGAGGAATCCAGCGGCAGTCAGTTCACCAGCGACAGAGTGATGCTCTCTCAATAGGAACTATGGAGTTGCGGGTTCACCTGCAACTCCTTTTCCTGTGGAAGAGGCGGTGGATGGAGATGTCTTGCTTTTATGCCGCTATAATGCTATACTTACTTTTAGATGTTATCGTAGAAAGAGGGTACATATATGGATTACCAGTTGATCAGATCATTACTGGCCTTTGGGTTGGCCGTGGTGGTGATGCTGATTGCCAAACTGTGGCGGAAACCGGAAACGAAGAAAGCAAAAAAAGCATCCTTTGTAGCGGTTATGGCGTTGGTATCTGCGCTGCTGAGTTGCGGTGCCGGTCAACCCATTGAACTGTTTGTTTTTGAAGCGGGTTGGGGTCTGCATTCCTATGAATTGTTATACGCCCTGACCGGCCTGGCAGACAGTCTGGTGTTTGGCCTTTGCATTTGCCTGACAGCACTGTGCTATTTGGGATTCATTGAGAAGAAAACGGACTTTATCCGGGCAATTTTGCCGGTATCAGCGTTGGCAGCACTGTTGTGCTATGTGGTGAATATGGCAGGCACATTGTTGCTGCAGCAGTCAACGGTGATGTTCCTGCTGGTGCATTTTGTCATTGCACTCGGCCCGCTGCTGATTTTATGGAAGAATCTGATGGCAGTACCTGTAACAGAAGGGGAGGAGACATCCCAACCCCCTGCTGCAGAAATCCAAACCCGGAAAAATAAGCGGCTTTGGGTGCTGGTGAGCATCATGTTGGTTGCCATTTTGCTCTATACCGGCATTTCTGCACTCACAGACAACAGTCAGGCGGTAAAGGCCACTGTGGTGACCAACAGCGGCAAGACCCGGCAGATGACTTTGGAGGAGATCCGGACCATTGCCAATGACCAAAGGGAATTGTTTATCAGTGAGTATGCCGGCGCAGAGATCACCGTCACCTCTCAGGTCAGCAAGGTAGGTGGCCAGTATGCGCTGGAATCCGGTTTTTCCTGCCAGGCCTATATCCAGTTGGATGCAGGGGAGGAGATTGCTTATTGGTTCTGTCCTGTGACGCCGGAAATTGCAGAAACAATGCGCTTGGGCCGTACCGTCACAGTAAACGGAACCATCGGTCCGGTCACCGGAAATAACTACCTGGATGTGTATATTTTTACCACCACCGACTCTGTACAATAAAATGATCTTCCAACTGCCGAAAATACTATGTTTTCGGCAGTTTTTTTGTTGAGGAAATACGGAGTTCTCCCTTGACAAATGAAATTCAATGAGTATAATTGTATACATCAATACAAGTTGAAATGTTTCGACTTGCCGATTGCGCCGGAAGGCGTAAATCATACATCAAATTTCGGGAGGAAGAATTATGAAGAAATTAATCTCTGTTATTTTGGTGCTGGTTATGGCGTTGGCGCTGACCGCTTGCGCAGGTACAAGCAACATCAAGAATATGACAATGGGTACCGGTGGTACTGCCGGCACTTACTACGCATACGGCGGCGTTCTGGGCAACCAGATCAAGACCGCAGCCGGTATCAATGTCAATGTGGTTTCCACTGACGGCTCCAAGGCCAATATTTTGGGCATCCACTCCGGCAACTATCAGTTGGGCACTGTGCAGTCCGATGTTATGGCTTATGCCGCAGCCGGCACTCGTTCCTTTGAGAAGGAAGGTAAGATTGATTCCTTCCGTGTTATCGGCGGTCTGTACGCTGAGGCTGTTCAGTTGATCACAATGGATTCCTCCATTAAGTCCGTGGCTGACCTGAAGGGCAAGAAAGTATCCATCGGCGCTTCCGGCTCCGGCGTATACTTCAACGCTGTGGACATCCTGGCTGCTGCCGGCCTGTCCGAGAGTGATATTCAGGCCCAGTACCAGTCCTTTGGCGACTCTGCTGATGCTCTGAAGGACGGCAAGATCGATGCTGCCTTTATCGTAGCCGGCGCTCCTACCCCCGCGATTACTGAACTGTGTATGGCCTCCAGTGCTTCTCTGGTTCCCATTGATGGTGATATCGCCACCGCACTGATGAACAGTTCTCCTTACTACACCTCTTATGTGATCCCTGCCGGTACTTACAAGGGACAGGAAACAGATGTGACCACCGTCACCGTTAAGGCAACCCTGATTGTTAACACTTCTGCTTCCGAAGAGGATGTCTACAACATTACCAAGGCCATCTTTGACAATATTTCTACCATCTCTGCTAACCACGCCAAGGGTGCTGAACTCTCTTTGGAGAATGCTACCAGCGGTATGACCGCTCCTTTCCACAAGGGCGCTGCCAAGTATTTTGCGGAGAAAAACATTACCGTAGAATCTAAGTAATGTAATTTTTCGATGGCTGCGGCTGGTTTCGGCCGCAGCCATTTCCGCGACTATACAAGGAGGTTCTCATGGCGCTTTTTAAGAAAAACGACGCACAGGTCCAGGAACATATGGATCTGGATGAAGTTATGAAAAAATTCGACCGCGAGTCGAATACCCGAATTTGGGAAGGTACTCCCAAACTGGTGGTTACCATCATTTTGGCAGTCTTTTCCGTTTTCTGCATTTATGTGACATTGGTTGCTACCTGGTTGGACGAAATTCGTCTGACCAGTTTTATGGCGTACATTACGCTGATTGGCTATCTGGTATTTCCGGTCAAAAAGGGTAAACAGAGAGTAAACTTTATGCCCTGGTACGATATCGTGCTGATGGTGATTGGTACCGGTGCATTTTTGTACTATACCATCAACGCCAATACCATCGTTGCCAACTTTTCTATTCAACCCTACGAGGTAGCGATCGGTATTCTGGGCATTATCTGCCTGGTGGAACTTTGCCGCCGTTGTGTGGGTTTGCCGATTTTGATCGTGGCCGGTGTGTTGTTGGTATATGCCCTGATTTGGGGTTCTACCAATCCCAACATTATGGCGCGGATCACAGAGTATATCCGTGTTCTGTTCTACTCTAAAGAGGGCATCCTCTCCACACCTGTCAATGTCTGCTCCAAGTACATCGTAATGTTCATCATCTTCGGCGCGTTTTTGGAGCGCACCGGCATTGCGGATTTCTTTATTCAAATTTCCAATGCTCTGGTGGGTCGTTTCTCCGGTGGCCCTGCAAAGGTTGCAGTTGTGGCCAGCGCAATGGAAGGTATGGTGTCCGGTTCTTCTGTGGCCAACACCGTTGGTTCCGGTGCGGTGACCATTCCTCTGATGAAGAGAACTGGCTACAAGCCGGAGTTTGCCGCTGCGGCTGAGGCGGCTGCCTCTACCGGTGGTCAGATTATGCCCCCCATTATGGGCGCTGCCGCTTTCCTGATGGCAGAAACTGTTGGCGTTCCTTATTCCAGTGTGGTTCTGAAAGCCATCTTGCCTGCGGTTTTGTACTTTGCAGGTGTGTTCATCACCGTCCATTTGGAGGCGAAGAAGGAAGGCTTGCGTGGCTTGACTGCGGAAGAACTGCCCCGGCTGAAGCCCCTGCTGAAGAAAACATACCTGCTGCTGCCTCTGATCCTGTTGATCTACTTGGTAGCCACCAGTACCAAATCTATCGCTTACGCAGCGGCAATTGCCGTTGTGGTGGCCGTTGTGGTCAGTATGTTTAATAAGGAAACCCGGATCACCCCCAAACGCTTTTTGGAAGCATTGGCTGCCGGCGGTCAGGGTATGATCACCGTAGCAGTAGCCTGTGGTATCGCAGGTATTATTGCCGGCATTATCGGTTCTACCGGCTTGGCATATAAACTGTTTAATGGTATCGTTACCTTGGCAGGCAACCAGGTGATCATTGCGCTGTTCCTGACAATGCTGTGCTGCATTGTTCTGGGTATGGGTGTTCCCACCACTGCCAACTACTGCATTATGGCAGCCACTTGTGCGCCCATCTTGATCCAAATGGGAGTTCCCACTTTGGCAGCCCACTTCTTTGTATTCTACTTCGGCATTGTGGCAGACCTGACGCCTCCTGTGGCGCTGGCCGCCTATGCCGGCGCGGCAATCGCCCAGGCCAACCCCATGAAGACGGCTCTGACCTCTACGAAACTGGCCATTGGCGCATTCATTGTTCCTTATGTATTTGCTTTGAATCCGGCAATGCTGTTTATTGATACGAATATCTGGGAAGTTATTTTGATTGCAGTTACATCGATCGTCGGTATGTTTGGCGTGTCGGTTGCCCTGGAGGGATACCTGCTTTCCAACCTGAAATGGCCGTTTAGAATCATTGTTGCTGCCGGCGGCTTGCTGCTGATTATCCCTGGCATCGTCACCGATGTGGTAGGATTGTCCTTGGTGGCCGTGGTTGTGATTGTACAACTGATCGAACGAAAGAAAGCCTCCCAATTGGCATAATTCAAATGGCGAAGACGCAAATGTGTCTTCGCCATTTTTGGGAATAAAAGGGACTTGCAAAATGTCTCTTTTTTTGTTATACTATTATCGAACAAAAGTTCTATAAAAACAACGGAGGCTATTATGCAGGAAAAAGTGTATCTCGCCATTGACTTAAAGTCCTTCTACGCTTCCGTAGAATGTGTGGAACGGGGACTGAATCCTATGACCACCAATCTGCTGGTGGCAGATGAAAGCCGCACAGACAAGACCATCTGCCTTGCGGTTTCTCCGGCACTGAAGGCGTTGGGCGTACCGGGGCGTCCGCGGCTTTTTGAGGCGAAGCAACGGGTTCGGGAGGTCAACGCTGCGCGCCTGAGAAACGCCCCAGGCAGAGTCTTTGCAGGCCGCTCGTGGGACGCGGAGCAACTTCGGATGCGTCCGGATCTGGAGGTGGATTTTATTGTTGCGCCGCCCCGTATGGCTCACTATATGGCCTGCAGCACCGCGGTGTACCGAACCTACCTGGAGTTCATTGCCCCGGAGGATATCCATGTGTACTCCGTAGACGAGGTGTTTATCGACGCGACGCCGTATTTAAAAACCTACGGTCTGACCCCTTACGAATTGACCCAAAGGATCATTCGGCAGGTGCTGCACAATACCGGCATTACCGCTACCGCAGGGATCGGTACGAATTTATATCTTGCCAAAATTGCCATGGACATTGTAGCCAAGCGAATGCCTGCCGATGCTGATGGTGTACGGATCGCTCAATTGGACGAGCAGTCCTACCGGGAACTTCTTTGGGACCATAGACCCCTGACGGATTTTTGGCGGATAGGGCAGGGGTACCGG
>JAFXBH010000059.1 GCA_017521875.1 Oscillospiraceae bacterium | reverse complement strand
TGGGCCATACCCGTGATGCCCGGTTCCACACCAACGACCAGACTTTAAACCAGCTTCTGGGCGAGATCGACGGCTTCGACTCCTCCAAGGGCATCGTGATCCTGGCAGCCACCAACCGTCCGGAGATCCTGGACAAGGCATTGCTCCGGGCAGGCCGTTTTGACCGGCAGATCGTGGTGGATAAACCCAATCTGCAGGGCAGACTGGACACTTTGAAGGTTCACACCCGGAAGATCAAACTGGCGGAAGATGTGGACTTGGCGAAAATCGCCGCTGCTACCGCCGGCGCCGTAGGCGCGGATCTGGCCAATTTGGTGAACGAGGCCGCCCTCCGGGCAGTCCGTCAGGGCCGCAAAGCGGTGAATCAGGAAGACCTGCTGGTGTCCTTTGAGACCGTCATTGCCGGCACAGAGAAAAAACACACCGTGCTGACGGATGCAGAAAAGCGGCTGGTGGCCTACCACGAAGTGGGTCACGCTCTGGTTTCCGCTATTAAGAAAGAAACTACCCCCGTCACCAAGATCACCATCGTTCCTCACACCGAAGGCGCTCTGGGTTACACCCTGTATCTGCCGGAAGAGGAAAAATTCCTGTCCACCAAGGACGAGATGCTCACCAAAATCTGCTCTCTGCTGGGCGGTCGCGCTGCAGAACAGGTGGTATTCAGCACCATGACCACCGGCGCTTCCAACGATCTGCAGATGGCCACCTCCATGGCGAAAAATATGGTGGCTCTGTACGGTATGAGCGACGCCATCGGTCTGATGGCCCCTGCCGTGGTCCACAACCAATATCTGGACGGCTCTGCCCAGTTGGACTGCTCCCAGGAGACTGCCGCCAAGGTGGATGCCGCTGTGCAGCAACTGCTGAACAGTTGCTATGCCGAAGCCACGGAACTGCTGACCTCCCACCGGTCTTTGCTGGATGAAATCGCAGAATTCCTGCTGACCAAAGAAACCATCACCGGTGAAGAAATGATGGCCTTCGTGAACGCGGAAAAAACCGAGTTGGTGAATGCCGAGGATTTTGAAGTCACCGAAGAATAACCAAACCCACTGGGGGGCTGCCAAAAGCAGCCCCTTTTTTTTGTATGCTTTTCACAAATACAGAAAAAGGCAGAATTTTGTTGTTGACTTTGTACGGTTTTTATGCCAATATATTGTGTAGATGCGTCACCAAAACACAATATCTTGTGTTTGCTTTACATAATTGGAGAAAGGACAGAGAGAAAAATGATTCAGAGCATTATTAAGCGGGACGGCCGTGTGGTTTTGTATGATCAAAACAAGATCGCAGCCGCTATTTTGAAGGCCCTGGAAGCCGCTCACGAGGGCAACGCCGCAGATGCCGCCCGTGTGGCCAATGATGTGCAGAGAGAACTGGAGACCCAATTTGTTGACCAGTCCCCCAACATTGAATCCGTACAGGACGTGGTGGAACGGCAACTGATGAACCACGGTTTCAACGCCGCCGCCAAGGCTTACATCCTCTACCGGGCCAACCGTACCCGCGCCAGAGAGGCCAACACCAAACTGATGAAGACCATCGATGAGATCACCAACATCGATGCCCGTATCAGCGATATGAAGCGGGACAACGCCAATATCGACGGCAACACCGCTATGGGCTCTATGCTCCAGATCGGTGCAGCCGGTGCCAAGGCCTATAACGAAATGTACCTGCTCCGCCCGGAACACGCCAAAGCCTACCGGGAAGGTGACATCCACATTCACGACTTTGATTTTTACAGTCTCACCACCACCTGCTGCCAGACCGATATTATCCGCCTGTTTAAGGACGGCTTCTCCACCGGCCACGGCTACCTCCGGGAGCCTCAGAGCATTCAGAGTTATGCCGCCCTGGCTGCCATCGCCATTCAGTCCAATCAGAACGATCAGCACGGCGGCCAGTCCATTCCCAACTTCGACTACGGTATGGCAGAGGGCGTTGCCAAGACTTACCGCAAGGCATTTGGCCGTCGCTTAAGAGACACCTTGGAAGATCTGCTGGACACTGAACTGGATCAGGACACCCTGTTTGCGCTGGTGGCCAAGGCAGAATCCGCCTCCGGTGAAAAGGCACGGCTGGAGAACTCTCCCGCCTTTGACGATGCCATTATCCGGGAACTGATGGCAGACTACCCCATCAACCGCACCCAGGCTGACAAGATCCTGAAGAAGGTCAAGGAGCGTTCTTTCCGGAAAACCGACCGGGACACCAAGCAGGCTATGGAAGGCTTTGTCCACAACCTGAACACCATGCACTCCCGTGCCGGCGCACAGACGCCCTTCTCCTCCATCAACTACGGTACAGACACCTCTCCTGAGGGCCGTATGGTTATTAAGAATGTTCTGCTGGCTCTGGATGCCGGTCTGGGTCACGGTGAGACCTGTATCTTCCCCATCCACATTTTCAAGGTAAAGGAAGGGGTCAACTACAACGAGACCGATCCCAACTATGATCTGTTCCGTTTGTCCTGCAAGGTCAGCGCCCGTCGTCTGTTCCCCAACTACACCTTCCTGGACGCTCCCTACAATCTGCAGTACTATGTCCCCGGCCGTCCTGAGACAGAAGTGGCAACTATGGGTTGCCGTACCCGTGTCATGGGTAATGTGTACGATCCCACCCGGGAAATTTCCTTCTCCCGTGGCAACCTGTCCTTTACCTCCATCAACCTGCCCCGTATCGCCATCGAAAGCAAGGGCGACGAGAAGGTATTCTTTGAAAAACTCCAGGCTATGCTGGAACTGGTTGCCCAGCAACTGCTGGATCGCTTTGAGATTCAGGCCAGCAAGCACGTGTACT
>JAFXBH010000058.1 GCA_017521875.1 Oscillospiraceae bacterium | reverse complement strand
TTTATTTGCCTATGTGCCTCAGGACTATGCAATGCTCTCCGGAACGGTGTTGGAGAATCTGCAATTGGTTGCGCCGGATGTTACGGAAGAAGAATATAAGCGGGTCCTAAAACTGGCAGATGCCGATTTTGTTTGGGATACTGCCGCTGGTGTGCAGACCCATTTGGGCGAAAACAACACCGGCCTTTCCAAAGGACAACTCCAGCGCCTTGCTATCACCCGGGCGGTTTTGATGGACCGGAAAATTTTCCTGCTAGACGAGTGTACATCGGCATTGGATGCCCAAACGGAAGACACGGTTTTGCACAATTTAAAGAAACTGAACAAAAGCGCTATTCTGGTTACCCACCGCCCCCAGGCAGTGGAAGAACTGGAAAATGTGACCTTTGTGCCTATGGATCAATAAAATTACGCCCTCCAATCAAATGGAGGGCGTGTTTTTATTGCACATGTTCGTGGTTGTTGATGTGTTCTTCGCAGTAGCAGTGATATCCCTGACAGCGGGAACAGTACCGGAATTCCAGATCCGGATGACTTACATCCGTTCTTCCGCATATCTCGCAACGGTGGGTGTAGGTTTCTTTGGGTTTCTGCGTAGGTTGGACGACTCGGAATTGAATAGGCGGCTTTGTGGGTTGGGGCGATTTGTGCTTTCTTTTTGGGGAAAGTTTGACTCGCCAGGACAGAGGGATCACATTCAGCACATCTTTGCCAAAGAACAGGAAATAGTTACCAATGGCAACCAGCGGGAACAAACTGAAGGGGAACAAACCGGCAGCGGTGAGTGCAACCACTTGGTATACAGTCAGCGCCAGATCCACCACCGCAAAGATCCATGCCCTTACCGGGATGATATACAGCAGTAGAAACCGGGCGTTGGGATACATAGTTGCGTATCCCAGGAACAGACTCATATTCAAATAAGTGATGTTTGCGTTGCCGCCAAAAATCATACAGAACGCGTCCATTAAAATTACGCCGGTGAAATAGAACAGATTAAAACGCAGAGTGCCCCAGGCGCTTTCCATAGCCCTGCCTAATGTGTAGTAGCAGAAAAGGGCGATGGCGGTGACTAAAATGTGCCCGGCATCAAACAAAAACACATAGGAAAACAGCCGCCAGATCTGTCCCTGCAGGATCAGCGCCTTGTCAAAACGCAAAATCTGATATAGGGTGTAACTTCTGTCGAACATACTTAAAATATATACGAGTGCGCTACCCAGTGTGATATAGAGCATCAAATTGGGGATGCCTTTGTGGCTGTTTTGATAACAGAAACGCTCAAATTTGGTCCGTAGTTTGCTCAAATGTGTCATCTCCTTGGTATAGTAACCTTATGATACCAGTTTTTGGCGTAAATGTCTACAAATGAATTGTGAATAATTCTGCCAAAAATCGAAAAAAACAGTTGACTTTTTATAAAAATTGAGTAAAATAAACACGAACTGCATACAAGCCTTATCAAGAGTGGTGGAGGGAACGGCCCGATGAAACCCGGCAACCTGC
>JAFXBH010000006.1 GCA_017521875.1 Oscillospiraceae bacterium | reverse complement strand
GTTTCCCTCTGGAAGATTCGAATCTCTGTTGTCACTATGATGTGGAAATACAGAAAGATCAGGCAATTTTTCATCTCACACGGACAAGAGAGGACCTTTCTGCACTGGCTCAGCAAGCCTATGATTTCGGCGTACGTGGCGTGGTAGGATTATACCGTGAATTAATAAAATAGTTCAGCATTTGCTGCATGCAGTCATATTTAAATCTTGTAGAATTCGCAATTTCCCTCTTGTTTTTTTGCAAATGCGGGGTTATAATACGGAAAGAATGCTATTGGAGGTATTATTATGGCTGTAAAAATCGAAAAAAACACCATTATCGGTGATATTCTGGATATTGCACCGCAGGCTGCTCCCCTGTTCTTTGCAATCGGCATGCACTGCCTGGGCTGCCCCTCTGCACGGGGTGAGACCGTAGAGGAGGCTTGCGCTGTTCACGGCATCGACTGCGATCCTTTCCTGGCCCAGTTGAATCATTTCCTGGAAGCCTATGAGGCTGATCAGGCCGCCAAGGCAGAGTAAATAACCGGCTATGCCATCCCGTCTTTGCCGGGGTGGCATATTCTTTATGAGGTGTTCTATGAAAATTCCCCTATCCGGCCGGTTGCTGGCCTGTTGCGAATATATACCACAAGGATCTCGGGTTGCCGACATTGGCTGCGACCACGGCTATCTTGGTATTTATTTGCTGAAAAATGGCATTGCAGACAAGGTATTGGCAACGGATATCAACGAAGGGCCGCTGCAAAGTGCTTTGCGGAACAGTGAGAAATATGGTGTCCGGGACAAAATGGCCTTTTATCTTTCCAACGGTGTGAAAAACATCCCCCGGGATTTTGACATAATGGTATGCGCCGGTATGGGCGGAGATACGATGGTATCCATTCTGTCGGCTGCTCCATGGCTGCAGAATACGCAATACCACCTGATCCTGCAGTGTCAATCCAAGACGCCTATCCTGCGACAGTATCTATGGGAAACCGGTTGGTATATTCGGGAGGAGCAGGCGCTGAAAGACGGTAGATTCCTCTACACCGTTATGGATGTGATCTGGCAGCCCGGTCATTCTTTTACACCCGGAGAGTGTTACTTCCCCACAACACTAAAACAGAATGAACATTTTTCTGCCTACTATCAGTGGGTGATTGGCGGATTGGAAAAGATTGTATTCTATCAAAAAGACCAGGCCGATCCCTTTAAGGTTCAGGCGTTAGAAGAACTACGAAAGAAGGAACATATATGATCACAGTGAGTGATATTTTAGCATTTGTGGAATCCGTTGCTCCCCCCTCTTATCAAATGAGTTGGGACAATACAGGTCTGCTCTGTGGACGGAAAGATAAAGAAGTCCGGACTGTGTTGGTTGCATTAGATCCTTTTACCTCCGTGTGTCAGGAGGCCGTCCAACTGGGCGCTGACCTACTGGTGACACATCACCCTCTGATCTTCCAGCCCGTGACCTCGGTAACCGATCAGACCACTGTAGGAAAAGCAGTAATGACTCTGATCCGCAACGACATCGCCGCCATCAATGCACACACCAATCTGGACTGCGCACCGGGAGGTGTCAATGATATTTTGGCCCAGCGGCTGGGTCTTACGGATATTTCTGTCATTGGCAGCGAGCATCTGCTGCGGGCAGGTTGCTACGATAGCACTCTGCCGGATTTTTTAAGCAATGTAAAATCCAGTCTCGGCTGCCGGGGGTTACGGTATGTTGACGGAGGCAAGCCGGTATCTTATGTAGCGGTAGGCGGCGGATCCTGCGGCTCTTCCCTGCCGGATGTGATTGCTGCCGGCTGCGACACTTTTGTTACGGCAGATATCAAGTATAACCAGTTTTGGGATGCCAAGGAACTGGGTATCAATCTGATCGACGCAGGCCATTTCCACACAGAAAATCCTGCCACATCCTATTTGGCAGATAAATTACAGGGGGCTTTCCCGGAAATTCAGGTGGTTTTATCAAAAAATCACGATGACTGTATGAAATTCTATTGATTTTCCCAGTATGTTTTGCTAAAATATACGGGATATTTTACAAGTAACAGGAAGGAAGATTCTTATGTCCGGACATTCCAAATGGCATAATATTCAAAAAACCAAAGGCGCACAGGACGCTAAGCGGGCCGCTGCCTTTACCAAAATTGCAAAAGAACTGATCGTAGCCGTAAAAGAAGGCGGTGGCATCACTGATCCTGCTAATAACTCCCGTCTGGCAACCATTATCACCAAGGCAAAGGCCGCCAATATGCCCAACGACAACATTAAGCGTTGTCTGGAAAAGGCTGCCGGCGCAGGTGGCGGTGACAGTTACGAGACCATTACTTACGAAGGCTACGGCCCTGGTGGCGTTGCCGTGATCGTAGAGACAATGACCGACAACCGCAACCGTACCGCAGGATCTATGCGTCATCACTTTGATAAGTTTGGTGGCAATTTGGGCGCTTCCGGCTGTGTGGCCTGGAGTTTTGACCGCAAGGGCGTTTTGGTCATCGACAACGAAGACGGTGATTACGACGAAGAAGAAGTTATGATGGACGCAATGGATGCCGGCGCTGACGATTTCGAGGCTGAAGAAGATTGCTTCACCATCTACACCACACCCGATGACTTCAACGATGTGGTTGCCAAACTGGAAAAGTACACCTTCGTTTCCGCCCAGATTGAAATGGTTCCCCAGAACTATCAGAAGTTGGAAACCGAAGAACAGGCTACCCAGATGCAGAAACTCATCGACGCTATGGAAGATGACGACGATGTGCAGAATGTCTGGCACAACTGGGAAGAATAATAACAAGCCGGCTGCCTGATGGCAGCCGGTCTTTTACATATAAAGAGCAACGGGTGTCCATAGGACACCCGTTTATCGGTTCTATCAAATTTCGATCTGTGCGATAACTTCTTTCAGTTTGTTGGCGCTGGCCTGAAGTTTGGCAACTTCTGCATCTGTCAGTTTGTTCAGGATCTTTCCGCGAACACCCTTACGGTCCACCAGAGCCAAAGTAGACAGGCAGACATCGTCCACACCGTACTCACCGTGCATCATAGTGGAAACAGTCAGAGCAGTACCTGCACCGGCAAAAATACACTTACAGATATGGCACACAGACATTGCAACTGCATAGAAGGTTGCACCCTTATTTTCAATAATGATGCCACCGGACTTCTTTACGAAAGCCTCGACCTCTTCGTAGTCTTGATTCCAGTTGATCCGATCCTTATCAGGAGAATTGTCTTTATAGACATCCACATGGTTGTTGGCGATAGTAGCCAAAGACCAAGGTACAAAGGAACTGTCACCGTGCTCGCCGTATACATGGGCGTGGACATTCTTGGGGCTGATGCAGAAACGCTTTGCCAGTTCGGACTGAAGACGGCTGGTATCCAAAATAGTGCCGGAACCGATGATCTGATTCTCAGGCAGACCGGAGATCTTATGGAATACATAAGTCAGCACATCAACAGGATTGGATACAATCACATAGATTGCGTTGGGTGCATACTGCACCACATTCTTTGCAACATCCTTCAGAATATTAACATTGATCTGAGCCAGATCCAGACGGGACATGCCGGGCTTTCTTGCAATACCGCAGGTAATTACGACGATATCAGAATTAACAACGTCAGCGTATTCACCGGAACGGACAATTGCGGGAGAATGGAAAGGGGCGCCCTGATAAATATCCAGTGCCTCACCTACTGCCTTCTTTACATTTACATCTACCAAAACGATCTCTGATGCAACACCCTGCACCATCAAATCATTGGCCACAGTTGCGCCAACACTGCCTGCACCGATTACACTGATCTTACTCATATGTGTTTGCTCCTCAAATCTTAAAAATATCCAACTGCAGATTTCTGCTTTGGTCTTGGTAACATTATACTGAAAATGGGCTATTCTGTCAAGAAATATCCCTGGATTTACTATTTTCAACTTATATAAAAAAAGCCTGCTTTCGCAGGCTTTTTTTTACAGACTTGTCAGTATTTCAACCAACAGACGGCTGCACAATTCCATATCTTCCACAGGAATACACTCAAATCGACCGTGAAAATTCTCACCGCCGGTACACAGATTGGGGCAAGGCAGACCTTCATAGGAAAGTCTTGCGCCGTCTGTGCCGCCCCGAATGGGAACAATTCGCGGAGTAATCCCCACCGATTCCATAGCCTTGGCAGCCCGATCTACAATATACATACAGGGTTCGATTTTCTCCCGCATATTGTAGTAACTGTCCTGCATCATCAATTGCGCTGTACCCTCTCCGTATTTACGGTTAATAAAGGCAGCAGCCTCCTCCAGGATAGCCTTCTTCCGCTGGAATTTCTCCATATCATGATCACGGATAATATAGCGCAATGTGGATTGCTCCACGGTGCCTTCCATATCCGTCAGGTGGATAAAACCTTCGTATCCTTCCGTATGCTCCGGCCGCTGCTGGGCAGGCAGCATACCATGGAATTCCATAGCGATTTGCTGAGAATTCTTCATCATATCCTTAGCACTGCCAGGGTGGATATTCCTGCCGCTGAATACCACCATAGCACCGGCGGCATTGAAGTTTTCGTATTCAATTTCGCCAATGGATCCACCGTCCACGGTGTAGGCATAGTCTGCGGCAAAATCCTTGACATTGAACTTATCTGCGCCCCGGCCAATCTCCTCGTCGGGAGTAAAACCAATTTTTAAGGTCGCATGGTTCATTTTTGTAGTCAGCAACACTTCTGCAGCCGTCAGAATTTCCGCAATGCCGGCTTTGTCATCCGCGCCCAGCAAGGTAGTTCCATCGGTCACCACCAAGTGCTTGCCCTGATGCTTTTTCAGGTTTGGGAATTCCTTTGCCCGCATATAGATACCCTTTTCTTCATTCAGCAGGATATCTCCGCCAGAATACGCCACCACACGGGTCTTAATGTTTTCACCGCTGGCATCAGGAGAGGTGTCCATATGGGCGATCAGGCCGATCACCGGCAGTTTCGGGTCGCCGGGGACAGTGCCGTAGACATAACCATTTTCGTCCATATAGGCGTCGACAATACCCATAGCCTGCATCTCTGCAACCAGGGATTCACCCAGGCATTTCTGCCGTGCAGAAGAGGGGCAGGTATCGGAATTCTCGTCGGAAGTGGTATGAAAACTTACATAACGCAAAAAGCGATCCAATACACTTGTCATAATTCCTCCAAAGAAAAAGGAGGCGGATTACCGCCTCCTTTTTGTGACTCATTAAGCATTGACCAATTCGGCGGTATCCTGAGCGATCATCAGTTCTTCGTTGGTGGGCACAATCCAAACTTCCACAGAGGAGTCGGGAGTAGAAATCTTCATTTCCTTGCCACGCTTGCTGTTCAGTTCGGGGTCAATCTTGACGCCCATAAAGCCCAGATACTCGCAGACGGCAGCGCGTACAGCACAGTCATTTTCGCCTACGCCGGCGGTGAAGGTCAGCACATCGATACCATTCAGGGCTGCAGCATATGCGCCAACATACTTGGCCACTTCGTAGCAGAACTTATCACGGGCCAGAGCGCAGTTCTCATTGCCGTTCTTAGCACCGTCTTCCAGATCACGGAAGTCAGAAGATACGCCGGACAGAGCCAACATACCGGACTTCTTGTTCAGCATATTCAGGCAGTCGTCCACGCTCATACCGTACTTGTTGCAGATAAACTGCACCACGCAGGCATCGATATCACCGGAGCGAGTACCCATAGGCACGCCGGCCAAGGGAGACAGACCCATAGTGGTATCCTGGCACTTGCCGTCCTTAATAGCAGCCATGGAAGAGCCGTTACCCAGGTGGCAGTTGACCATCTTGAATTCCTTCTTGCCAACCAGTTCAGCAGTACGGCGGGCAACATACTTATGGCTGGTGCCGTGGAAACCGTAGCGACGAATAGAGTCATTCTCGTAGTACTCGGTGGGGATAGCATAACGGTATGCCTTGGGAGGCATAGTCATATGGAAAGCGGTGTCAAACACAGCAACCTGGGGAGTCTTGGGCATAACTGCCTGGCAAGCCTCAATGCCCATCAGGTTAGCGGGGTTATGAAGGGGTCCCAGGGGGATACACTTCTTGATAGCAGCGATCACATCGTCGTTGATCACGCAGGATGCGAAGAATTCCATACCGCCGTGGAGCACCCGGTGGCCAACAGCGTCGATCTCATCCACGCTCTTGATCACGCCCACCTCAGGATCCTGCAGGATCTCCAGAGTGGCTGCGATGGCTTCAGAGTGGGTGGGCATGGGAATGTCCTTCACGATCTTATCGTCGCCGACCTTATGGTTCAGACGGCCATCGATACCGATACGCTCGCACAAACCCTTGGCAGATACGTCGCCGGTTTCGGGATTCATCAGTTGGTACTTCAGAGAAGAACTACCGGCGTTGATAATCAAAACATTCATGGGAAATTGCCTCCTAAAAAGAATGCTTTTCTTTTCTCACAATATGTGGTAATATAACCATACC
>JAFXBH010000057.1 GCA_017521875.1 Oscillospiraceae bacterium | reverse complement strand
CGCCACAGCCGTTACACATACTTAAAAACCGCACCTCATAACCTGCCTGCACCCACTTATGGGCCATACCGCCTACGCGGAATTCGTTATCATCCTGATGGGCGCCAATAGCCAGAATCTTCATGCGCAACACTCCATTTGTTATTTATTGACTTTTATCATTTTCATTATATAATGGTTTTAAGGGCAAATACAATCCGTATATTGCTATAAATTTGCACAATATTGATATTTGAGGTGCATTATGTTCACATCTTACGAACATCATTTGGATATTCTGCAGGACAAACTTTGCCCTGTTCACCACATTGATTTTTACAAATTAAAGGCCTGCGTATACAACTGGCATCAGAACATTGAGGTGATCCGCATCTGCAAAGACTGCATCTTGCAAAGCGGCGACCGGGAATATGCCCTGCACCCGGGGGATATGGCTGTGGTCAATGCCAACGCCCTGCACCGGCTGTATGCAGAGGATCTTCCCCATTTTTATACCCTGATCATCGATGAAAGTTTCTGCAAAGAAAACGGTATCCACACGGACAAACTCCATTTTACGCCGGTTTTCCGGGATGCGGAATGTTTTTCTCTCCACGAACAAGTAACAGAAACGTTTCTGCAGTATCAGAAAACCGAAGATGCTTTGGATGGGGCGAAACTCCGCATCGCCCTGCTCCGGCTGTTGGTACACCTGCAGGAATTCCACACCGAACCCACTGAAAACGCTCTACAGGATAATGCCCCCGCGGAAGAATATGTAAAAACGGTGATCGAGTACTTAAGCAGCAACTACGCCCAAAACATCTGTCTTGACGATCTTGCCGGGATCTGCGGCATTTCCAAGTACCATTTGATTCGGGAGTTTAAGCGCTATACCGGTCAATCGGTTCTGACTTTCCTAAACACGGTCCGCTGCAAGAATGCAGAAGCCTTTTTAAAGCAGGGGCAATCGGTTACAGAGGTTGCGGAGCAATGCGGATTTGAGAGCATCGCATACTTTTCCCGCACCTATAAAAAATATATGGGCATCTCCCCTTCTCAGGTGAAATCTTGACTTTCTTTCCCTCGGGGGATATACTGAAAGAAAGAATCTTTTTGGAGTACACTATGATCGACTTTCACACCCACATCTTACCCGGCATAGACGATGGCAGCGACAGCATTGCGTTATCTTTGCAGATGCTCCGCGCCCTGGCGCAGCAAGGTGTTGACACCGTGGTGGCAACGCCCCATTTCAGCGCCCTGAATGCTGCGCCTCTGGACTTTGTGGCGCAGCGGAACGCCGCTTTTGAAACCCTCCCCAAAGAAGCGGGGCTGCCCAACATTCTTTTGGGCGCGGAAGTGGCGTATTTTGACTCTATGAGCCACTGCGAAGACCTGCCTGCTTTGAAAATTGGCGACAGCGATCTGATTCTTGTTGAGATGCCCTTTGGTATGTGGACAGACCGGATGATCGAAGATATTTGCGCCATCCCCCGGCAGCAAGGGCTGATGCCGGTACTTGCCCATGTGGAGCGGTATGCCCGGAAAGACCAGTTTTCCCGGTATAAAGGTTGGCTGGAAGACCAGGCGCTGTTTCAGTGCAACGCCCAATTTTTCCTGAAGGGACTGGATCGGCGCAAGGCGCTGCGGATGCTATCTGTGGGCGATATTCATTTCCTTGGCTCTGATTGCCACAACATGGCAGGCCGCGCCCCCAATATCGGCGACGCCCTGGCGGTGATCCGGAAAAAATTGGGAGAAGACTCCATCACCTATTTAAACAACACAATGCACGCTTTTCTTTTTGGAGAAGGAGTTTGATGCTCCTTCTCTTTTTTTGCATAATTCTGCCTTAGTGGGTAAACAATACCTCCGTAGACCAAATACAGGAGGATTATTTATGTTCCGCGTTCGTTTTCTTTCCCTTATTTTAGCGGTTTGCCTGCTGCTGGGCCTTGGCTGTGTTGCCTTGGCGGCAGAGGTGGACTGCGATGATATTTATTGTTTCTCTTCCGATGATTTTTCCGGCGAAGATCTCTTGTCCGGCATCTGCATCACCGGACTTCCCCAGGCGGATACCGGCACGGTAATGCTGGGATGCCGGGTGCTGCAACCCGGTGATATTCTCACCGCCGACCAAATCGCCCAAAT
>JAFXBH010000056.1 GCA_017521875.1 Oscillospiraceae bacterium | reverse complement strand
CACCAGATCGCAGTTGTGCATATGCTGGGCATAGTAGTCTGAATCGTGGAAGTGGATAATACCGGCATTGTGGGCATCCACAATTTCCTTGGGCAGCAGGATCCGGTTGGTGATGTCCTTACTGACCTCACCGGCCATATAGTCTCTTTGCACGGCGTTGATGGTGGGATTCTTGTTGGCGTTTTCCTGCTTGACTTCCTCGTTATTGCACTCGATCAGAGTCAGGATTCGGTCGTCAGTGGTGTTGGCTTGCCGCAACAGGCTGCGGTTGTAGCGGTATGTAATATAGCACTTGGCAACTTCAAAAGCACCGTGAGCCATAATGGCTTTTTCCACCAGATCCTGAATCTCTTCCACAGAGGGGCTGCGGCCCATTTCCTCGCAGGCAATCTGCACATGCTCCGTGATTCGCTTGATCTGCAAAGGCGTCATGCGGACGCTTTCTTCCACGGCTTCATTGGCTTTGGTGATGGCAGTTTCAATCTTGCTGGCGTCAAAAGCCACTTCTGCGCCGTTTCGCTTAATGATCTTCATAAGTAAAACCCTCCTTTGGGCAGAATGTTGACAAATTTCGTGGGTAACCCCTATTATACTACATATTGTGGTTTTTGCAAGAGGAAAACACAAAATAATGTATATTTTTTAAATTTCAATTGGGCCTGCACCCACAACCCGGAGATTGCATAAAATGTGTCATAAGCGATTGGCTTATTTTCTATATCACATCTCGGGAGGTATTACCATGAGTGAGCGTTGTCCGGGAAGTGTGCGCTGCAATGTGGAAGATTTGCAGGAGGCCCTTTCCATTCACACCAGGAAGATCACTGACAGTTGTCGGGATAAAGACTGCATCGAAGATCTGCGGGTGTTCCTCACCAGAACATCTCAGAATATTCTGGAGAATTGCACCGGTGCAAAGGTGCGGTGCGCAGAACTTCTCTATACTTATATAGATGTAGAGCCGGTGGCATTCGATGGCCATCACTACTGTGTAGATGCCACATTCTACTATCGGATTTTAGCGGACACAGTGGTGGGGGCTGGCCGGCCGGTAACTTTGCACGGTGTGGCAGTATTCTCCAAACGGGCAGTTCTCTGCGGGGAGGACAGCCGGGCCCATATCTATACCAGCGACACCCGTTTGGGTGGCCCGGACGGCGTTACCCGGGTCAGCGCCAATCGGCCTACCGCAGTGGTGGAAGTGCTGGATCCGATGGTTCTCAGTTCCCGGGTGGTGGATGTATGCCATTGTTCCAAGGAGTGTACGATCCACAAGATTCCCGACGGGATCTGCGGCTGCTTTGACGAAGAACTGGTTCTCTCCGGGGAACAGAGGCGGCTGCTGGTTAGTTTGGGTCAGTTCTCCATTATCCGGCTGGAGCGGGATGCCCAGTTGGTAGTGCCGGTGCTGGATTACAGCATTCCCACCAAGGAGTGCTGTGAAACCCCCGGTTGCGGAGAAGATCCCTGCGAGATGTTCTCCCGGATTCCGTTCCCCACCCGGCAGTTTGCCCCCACCGGTTGCGATAAAGATTGCGACCGGACTTGTGACTACTCCAACGGATAAAAAAGACGGGTGTTACCTGCGCGGTAACACCCGTTTTTAATTTAAAAATCAGAATCCCTGCATCAGCCGTTTGCGAGCCAGGTTGGCAGGGCCCTCAGTCATTTTGGAGATCCAACTAAGACTCTTGCCGCAGCCGTAGGCTACGCAGGAGGCAGGATCGTCAGCAACGGTACAGGGAATACCGATGCGGCTTTGCAGCAGCATATCCATACCCCACAGTTGGCTGCCACCGCCGGTGAGTACAATGCCGGAGTCGGCAATATCACCCACCAGTTCCGGAGAAGTGTCTTCCAGCACAGACAGCACTTCATCGGCAATCCGGTTAGCAGATTTTTGCAGCAAACCGCAAATTTCCGAAGCGGTAAGGCTCACATCCCGTGGCATACCGGATTTGGAGTCCCGACCCCGGACAACCATAGTGGTTTCTTCGCTGCGGGGGAACACGGAACCAATCTGGATCTTAATATCTTCGGCAGTGGACGCGCCGATGACCACATGGTATTTCGCCCGTACATACCGGGCAATGGATTCATCAAAGTGATTACCGGCCAGTTTGATGGAGGAGGCGTTGGCTACACCGTTCATGGTCAGTACGGCAATGTCCGTAGTGCCGCCACCAATATCCACCACCAGGTGACCCCGGGGGCCACTTAAGTCCAAACCGGCACCAAGGGCAGCAGCCAAAGGTTCTTCAATCAGGTAGACACGCCGTGCGCCGGCTTCCATAGCCGCGTTAATGACCGCCCGTTCGTCCATTTGGGTTACACCGCTGGGAATGCTGATGACCACTCTGGGTTTGGGGGTGAACATGGAAGAGCCACCGGCATCCCGGAAAAATTTCTGCAGCATTTTCACCGTCAGGTCGTGGTCAGCCACCACACCGTCCTTCAGGGGGTGCATCGCCACCACATTGCCGGGCGTACGGCCCATCATATTCCGGGCGGCAGCGCCTACCTGCAGCACCTTGCCGGAGTTTCGGTCCAAGGCTACCACAGAGGGCTCCCGGGCCACGATGCCCGTGTCCATTTTATAAACCAATACATTGGATGTTCCCAGGTCGATACCCAGGTCTCGGGAGATCAGTTGCATATCATTCACCTACATTTTTGGTATTATGGCTGGCTACCGCCATGGTAGCGCAAAACACTTCTTTGGCACCGGCGGTCAGAAGAACTCTGGCGCATTCCGATGCGGTGGCGCCGGTGGTGATCACATCGTCCAGCAGGAGGATGCGTTTGCCGCGGATGTTTTCGGGGTCACATTCCCGATAAGCCCCCAGCACATTGGCCCGGCGGCGGGACACATCCCGGATGCCGGACTGGGGTGGTGTGTTGCGGATCTTTCGCAGTGTGCGGACAGATGGCATTTCCAGTTCACGACCCACTGCATCTGACAGCAGTTCCACCTGGTCATAACCGCGGAAATACCGGCGTATAGGGGCAATGGGCACGAAGGTCAGTATATCGAAGCCGGTATAGCCCTCTTTTTGCAGATGCATTGCCAGTCTCCGCCCGTAGGCAGGGGCATAATTGCGGCGACCGGAGAACTTATATCGCAGAAGGCTTTTCCGCGCATCATCTTTATAATACCACACCGCGGTCCATCCTGCAAGAAAAGAAAACCGCAAATTGGATTTTCTTGTCTCCGGAGCATTCTGCCGGCAATGGTGGCAGAAATCCGTCTCCTCTCCAGTGAGGATTTTCTTGCACAAAACGCATTTGGGCGGGAAAATCAGGGCGAGAAGTTTGGAGAGCATACTAACCCTCCTTTTTCTGCAGGCGGAGTTTTAAACCGGTATATCGCCGGCCGGTTTGCGCATTTTCTGTCATAGCGGCTACCACATCCTCCCGGCCCGTCAGAATCATCAGTTCCCTGGCGCGTGTGATGGCGGTGTACAGAACACTACGGTTCAGCAGATATGGAGAGGCGTTGCTGCAGGAGAGAATGGCAGCCCGATATTCGCTGCCCTGGCTTTTGTGGACGGTGATGGCGTAAGCCAGTTCCAATTCTCCCAACTGGGTAAAATCGTAATCCGCCTCCCGGTCGTCAAAGACCACCCGTACCAGTTCGGTTTGGGGGTCAATAGACTGAATGATGCCCACATCCCCGTTGAAGATGCCGGCACCGATGGCGCTGCCGTCGGCCTTTTTCCACATAAGGTCGTAATTATTGCGAATCTGCATTACCCGGTCGCCCTCCCGGAAGAGGATTTCCCCGAAGGTGTGTTCCTGTTTGCCGGGGGCAGGGGGGTTGAGGCTTTTTTGCAGCAGTTTGTTTAAAACAAATGTGCCGGCAGGGCCTTTCTTGGTAGGGCAGAGAACCTGAATCTGCTCAGGGGGAATACCCATATTTTGCGGCAGCCGGGTAGCGCACAGACTGACGATGGTCTGGGCGGTCTCCTCAGCCGATGGGGCAGGGAGAAAGAAAAAGTCGCTTTTTCGGTTTCTCAGTTCCGGCAGTTCGCCCTTGTTGACCCGGTGGGCGTTCATTACAATGAGACTTTCCTGGGCCTGACGGAAGATCTCTGTCAGCCGCACGGAGGGCAGCATATTGCTGCGGAGCATATCCCGGAAGGGGAATCCTGGGCCTACGGGAGGCAACTGGTCCGGGTCGCCTACCAGAATCAGCCGTCCGTGAGGGGGAACGGCTTGCAAAAGGCTGCTCAAAAGTTCAATATCCACCATAGACATCTCGTCCACGATCACCGCGTCGGCTTTCAGCGGGTCGCTTTCGTTTTTGGCAAAGAACAGTTTGCCGGTATGGTGGTCAATGCCGGCACCCAAAAGCCGGTGAATGGTGGCGGCATCATAGCCGGTGACTTCTGTCAGCCGTTTGGCCGCCCGACCGGTGGGGGCACACAGGACACAGTCCAGTCCCATCTGGGCGTAAAGGGAGAGAATGCCGTTGACAATTGTGGTTTTGCCCGTACCCGGGCCGCCGGTGATCAACAGTAGTCCGGAGGTGGCGGCTTCCATCAGGGCCAGTTCCTGCTGGGAGGAGTATTCAATGTGTCCTTTGGTGGCCTGCTTGATTTTTCTGGAGAGGGCTGTAGGGGCAGGGAAACGGCAGACTGCGTGCTGCAGCAATCGGTGGGTGCAGTAGGTTTCCGCCTGATGGAGGGCGGGTAAGTACAGAATGTCGATGTCATTCAACCGGTCACGGTACAACATCTCTGCCTCTGTCAGCCGCTCTATGCCTGTTTCCACGGTGTTGGAATCTACATTCAGCAGTTGGGCCGTGGCGGCAATCAATTTGTTTTCCGGCAGAAAACTGTGGCCAGCGGACAGGTTGTACCGCAGTTCGAACAGAATACCCGCGGCTACCCGGCGGGGATCTTCCGCCGAAACGCCCAGACCGATAGCAAACCGATCCACAGCCCCAAAGGGGGCATCCAGTTCCTCGTCCATCAGCAGGTAGGGGTCGTCATATAAAAGGTCAATGGCTGCTTCGCCATAGAGTTTATAAGTTCGCACTGCCAGGTCGGCAGGTAATTGGTGGAGGGTAAAGAACTCCATCAGGTGGCGCATACCCACCTGCAGACGGAATTCTTCACCGATTTCCAGGGCTTTCTTATCGGAAATGCCGCTGATTTCGGAAAGCCGTTCCGGCTCCCGTTCCATCACCAGCAGGGTTTGATCCCCAAAACGGTTTACGATTCGGGTGGCCAGAATCGGCCCGATGCCTTTGATCACCCGACTGGACAGGTATGTAATAATCTCCGGAACGGTCTGGGGCATCAGCCGCTCCAAAAACTCTGCCTCAAACTGGCGGCCGTAACTGGAGTGGGTACTCCATTTGCCGGTGACCATCAGCCGCTCACCCACTGCAGGCAGGGGGATGGTGCCTACCACGGTTACGGTCTGCTTGTCTTCCAGACTGAGTCGCAGAACGGCATAGCCGTTGTCGTAATTCTGAAACACAACGGCGCTGATAATTCCCTGTAAGATCTCCAATTCCTGCTGGTTCATGGTGGCACCCCCTTCTTTTGAATGTATATCTACAGTTTACAATATTTTGGTTCTGTTGGGAAGAGGGAAAAGGGGAAAACTTTTGCAAAATATGGGAGATACCCTATTGCATAATAGGGAGATTTTGGTATAATATATGTACGATATATAATGGGGAGATATAGGATGAAAAATCTGCACCTTGTTGCGTGGTTGACCCAGTTGGGATTCAGCACGGCAGTTCCCTTGGCAGGCTTTATCCTGCTGGCAGTGTGGTTAAGAAACCGGTTTGGTTGGGGGAATTGGGTGTTGTTTGTGGGAATTGGCCTGGGGCTTATTTCCGCAGTGGACGGTTTCGTGCGGAATCTGAAAGTGCTGAGCAGACTGGGCAAGGACACCAAGGAAGAAAAACAACCCCTGTCTTTTACGGAACACGACTGATTGAGGAGGACAACCTGTATGGATATGCGGAAATATGTGCTGAACCAGACGGGTGTGGTCGCTCTGGGTGAGGCCGTAGGTGTGGCTGCCATGGTGGGAATTTTTGCACTGCTGGGTCAGTTTGACCGGACGGTACTGCTGGGCGGCATCGTAGGCGGCGTTGTGTCTGTGGCCAATTTCTTCGCTATGGCTATTGGCGTAAGTATTGCTGCCGATAAGGCGGAGCAGCAAAATGTCAAGGGTGGACAGGCCACCATAAAACTATCCTATATCCTGCGTATGGTGGCGATGGCAGTGGTGCTGTTTGCCTTTGCCAAAAGCGGCCTTTGTAATGTGATTGCGTTGGTGGTACCCCTGATTTTTGTGCGGTTTACTCTGACACTACAGGAATTTTTTAAAAGAAAGCCGGGTGAGCAAGCAGAATGAATGTGAATGTAACCGGTGCATTTGTCTATTTTACCATTCCGATTTTCGGCGGTATTCCCATTACCCAGACCACAGTATCTTCCTGTGTGGTAACACTGGGATTGGTCATTGCCTGCATTTTATTGGGCAGGAATTTGAAAAAGAGGCCCTCCGGGGTGCAGGTACTGGTGGAAAAAGGCGTCAGTATGATCTACAACCTGACATCCAGCGCTATGGGCGCCCACAATATCCACTGGGCACCTTTTATGGGCACGCTGTTTCTCAGCAGTATCTGCGGAAGCCTGATCGGCATGACCGGATTTTTGCGTTCCGTTACCGCCGATCTCAGTTGTACCCTTGTGTGGGCGCTGATGATCACCGCGCTGATTTGGTACAACAATATTAAAAACAACGGCTTTGTATCCTGGCTGAAAGGATTTACCGAACCCATCGTGGTGATGACACCTATGAATATTATTTCGGAGATCGCCCAGCCCATTTCCATGGCATTCCGTCACTTCGGCAATGTGGCCGGCGGCGGCGTGATCACATCTATTATCTATACGGCATTTGCGCTGCTGTCGTCTATGGTGCTGAACTTAATTGCATCTGTAGGCTGGCTGATGGGTGTGGTACTGATAGGAGCAGCCGTTGTGATCTGGCTTGTAAACAAGAAAAACCAGATTCGGGTCAAATTGTTATCTGCTTTGTGTGGAATGTTAGGCCTGTTTGGCCTTTTGCAGGCGTTTGGCCTGCTCTCCGGTGTGCCGGTGCTGGCGTTGGGTATCCCCGCCATCCTGAGCATTTACTTTGACGTTTTTTCCGGCTTCGTGCAGGCATTGGTATTTACTTTGCTGAGCATGGTGTATATTGCCGGTGCGTGTCCCCCGCCTGCGGAACAGGCAAAATAATTATGTAAACCATTTTTAGGAGGAAAATAGTATGGAATTCAATGCATATTTTTTGAAGGCAATGTGTGCAATCGGTGCAGGTCTGTGTATGGGCATCGGCGCAATCGGCCCCGCTATGGGTGAAGGCAATGCCGTTGGTAAGGCTCTGGAGGGTATGGCCCGTCAGCCTGAGACGGCTGATACTCTGCGTACCAATATGATCCTGGGTTGTGCCATTACCGAGACCACCGGTATCTACTCTCTGCTGATCGCATTCCTGATCCTGTTTGCTACCAACGTGTAATCCTGTCTGCGAAATATTCTTGCAGAAAGGAGCAAAACCATGTTTGAGAGTTTTATTGGCGTTGATTTCTGGACGGCGCTGTTTGTCCTTTTGAACTTTCTGCTGTTGTTCTTTGTGGCGAAAAAGTATCTTTTTCAGCCGGTAAAGGATATGATCGACAGCCGCCAGAAGGAAATTGACGATCTGTATGCCCAGGCGCAAAACGCCAAGGACAGTGCAGATGCGTTGGAAACGGAATATAAAAGCCAACTTGCTGCGGCCCAGGCAACCGGCGAGACCATCGTGAAAGAGGCTATGGAGCGAGGGAAGAACCGGGAGGAGGAGATCCTCCGCCAGGCCAACCGGGAGGCAGATGCCATTCGGGAAAAGGCCTCTGCGGACATTGCCCGTGAAAAGAAAAAGGCTCTGAATGATGCCAAGGACGAGATTTCTGTCATTGCTCTGGAGATTGCCGGCAAGGTGGTAGGCCAGAGTTTGGATGCTGCCCGTCAGAAGAAATTGGTGGACAGTTTCCTGGAAGAATTGGGTGAGCAGCAATGAATCGGACGGGAAATGTTTACGGCCGGAGTCTGTATCTGCTGGCCAGCGAAGAGGGCCTGGAGGAACAGATTCTGCAGGAACTTTCTGTGCTGGAAAGTGTGTTTGCCCAGGAGCCGGATTATCTGAAATTGCTGTCGGCCCGGAATCTGCCCAAGCAGGAGCGGCTGGATGTGCTGCAGGAGAGTTTTGGCGGCAAGGTCCATACCTATGTGCTGAATTTTCTGAAATTGTTGACGGAAAAAGGATATATGACCCATTTTTTGGATTGCTGCCGGGCCTACCGGGAGCAGTACAATGAAGAAAAGGGAATCCTGCAGGTGAACGTTGTATCTGCCGTTGCCCTGAGTCAGGAGCAGAAACAAAAACTGACGGAGAAACTGACGGCCATGACCGGAAAACAGGTATTCCTTGTGTGCAGGGAAGACCCGACGGTACTGGGCGGCATCCGTCTTGCTTATGACGGTATTGAGGTGGACGGTACGGTGCAGAACCGTTTACAGGCCGTGGAAAAAACATTAAGAAATACCGTACTTTGAGAGGAAAATTATGGAATTAAGACCGGAAGAGATTACGAAAATTATCCGTAGTCAAATCAAGAACTACGAGAATAGATTGCAGACCAGCGAAACCGGTACGGTGATTTTGGCCGGTGACGGCATTGCCAAGGTATCGGGTCTTGACAAGTGTATGGCCGGCGAACTGGTGGAGTTCCCCAATGGCGCATTCGGTATGGCACAAAATCTGGAAGAGGACACGGTGTCTCTGGTGGTTTTGGGCAGCGACAGCGGCATCAAAGAGGGTGACACCGTGAAGCGGACAGGTAAAGTGGTATCTGTGCCGGTGGGAAACGGTCTCATTGGCCGGGTTGTCAATGCGCTGGGTGAGCCCATCGACGGCAAAGGCCCTATCGAGGCGGAAACCTACCGTCCCATCGAATCGCCTGCCCCCGGTATCATCGAGCGGGAACCGGTGAGCGTACCGTTGCAGACCGGTATCAAGGCCATCGACTCCATGATCCCCATTGGCCGGGGCCAGCGGGAACTGATCATCGGTGACCGGCAGACCGGTAAGACCACCATTGCCACCGATACGATTCTGAATCAGAAGGGCAAGGATATGATCTGCATTTATGTGGCCATCGGCCAGAAGCGGTCTACCGTTGCCCAGATCGTGAACGCCCTGGAACTGGGCGGCGCTATGGATTACACCATCGTGGTATCCGCCACCGCTTCCGAACTGGCGCCTATGCAGTACATTGCGCCCTACACCGGCTGCGCCATGGGTGAGCATTTTATGCACCAAGGCAAGGATGTACTGGTGATTTATGACGACTTGAGTAAGCATGCGGTGGCCTATCGTGCCATTTCTCTGCTGATCCGTCGTCCCCCCGGACGGGAAGCCTACCCCGGTGATGTGTTTTATCTCCATTCCCGGCTTTTGGAACGGGCTGCCCATATGTCGAAAGAAAACGGCGGCGGCAGTTTGACCGCTTTGCCGATTATCGAGACGCAGGCAGGCGATGTATCTGCCTATATTCCCACCAATGTGATCTCCATCACCGATGGACAGATCTTCCTGGAATCGGAACTGTTTAACGCCGGCGTGATGCCTGCAGTCAACCCGGGCATCTCCGTGTCCCGCGTTGGCGGCGCTGCCCAGATCAAGGCTATGAAGAAGGTAGCCGGCAGCCTGAAACTGCTGTATTCCCAGTATCGGGAACTGCAGAGTTTTGCCCAGTTCGGCTCTGACCTGGACGCAGATACCAAGGCCCGGCTGGCTTTGGGTGAGCGGATCGTGGCTGTACTGAAACAGAAGAACAATGCCCCGGTGAATGTAAACCGGCAGGTATGTATTTTGTATGCCGTGGTCAACGGCTATTTGGAGAGCGTACCTGCGCAGCAGGTTGCGGAGTTTGAAAAACGGCTCTTCGAGTATTTGGATGCAAACTATGAGGATGTGCTGAAGGTCATTGAGACCACCGGCAAGTTGGAAGAAGCCACCGAGATCCGGCTGAAGGAAGCGCTGACCGGCCTGCTGACTGAAATGGGCTTCTAAGGAGGATTTGCGATGGCAGGTGTATCTACCAAGGAAATTAAAAACAGGATCCGCAGTATGGAGTCCACCCGGCAGATCACCAGAGCAATGGAAATGGTGGCCAGTGCCAAATTGCGGAAGACCCAGGCACAAGCCTTGGCCAGCCGGCCCTATTTTGAAACGCTGTATGCCACCATTTGGGATATCGTTGCAGCCAACGGAGAACTGACCTCTCCCTATCTGTCTGACAGAAAAGGCGACAAGGCGGCCTATGTGGTGATTTCCGGCGACAGAGGTCTGGCCGGGGGATATAATAGCAATGTGCTGAAACTGTTTGTCAGTCACCGGGCGGAGAAGGACACTGTGGTACTGCCCATCGGTAAAAAGGGCGCGGATTATCTGCGATATCACGGGGAGAAATTGCTGACAGAAACTTACACCCACGCAGAGTCTGTGTCTATGGGCGATTGTTTCTCCGTTGCCAAGACATTATGTAAGGGCTTTTTAAAAGGAGAATATGACAGTGTGTTCGTGGTATATACGGATTTTCAGTCTGTTCTCTCTCAAGAGCCCAAATGTCTGCAACTGCTGCCCCTGCAGAAGGACCGTTCCCGGTCGGCAGGAGACCGGCAGGAGATCATTTATGAGCCGGACAGTGAGACGGTATTCCAAACCATTGTGCCGGAATATCTGGGTGGCGTACTGTATGGTGCGCTGTGCGAAAGCCGTGCAGCAGAACAGGCTGCTCGCCGCACGGCTATGGATGCGGCTACCCAGAATGCCCAGGAAATGATTGACGGATTAAGTCTGCAGTTCAACCGGGCGCGGCAGGCAGCGATCACCCAGGAGATTACGGAGATCGTGGCCGGCTCTTAGACAATACAACGGAGGAGTTGAAAGTCAATGACCAAACAAATGGGAACAGTGGTGCAGGTGATGGGCCCTGTTCTGGATATACGATTTGAAGAGGGTAATTTGCCGGAATTGCTGCAGGCAATCCGGGTAGAAAATGGGGAAGAGACCATTATTGCTGAGGTGGCGCAGCACATTGGCGACAATGTGGTGCGGTGCATCGCGATGAGTTCCACCGACGGCCTTGCCCGAGGGGCAAAAGCAGAAAACACCGGTTCTGCCATTACCGTGCCGGTGGGTGAGGCTTGTCTGGGCCGGGTATTTAACCTGTTGGGGCAGCCCATCGACGGCGGTGCTTCCGTGGAAGCACAGGAGCGGTGGCCTATTCACCGCAGCGCCCCGGCTTATGAAGAACAGGAGACCTCTACGGAGATCCTGGAGACCGGCATCAAGGTCATCGACCTGATCTGCCCCTACGCAAAGGGCGGTAAGATCGGTCTGTTCGGTGGCGCCGGTGTTGGCAAGACGGTTCTGATTCAGGAACTGATCTACAATATTGCCACCGAGCATAACGGTTATTCCGTATTTACCGGTGTGGGTGAGCGTACCCGTGAGGGTAACGATTTGTATCTGGAAATGACGGAAAGCGGTGTTATCAAAAAGACCGCTATGGTGTTCGGTCAGATGAATGAACCTCCCGGAGCCCGTATGCGTGTAGGTCTGTCCGGTTTGACTATGGCAGAGTATTTCCGGGATGTGAAACATCAGGATGTGCTGCTGTTTATTGACAATATCTTCCGCTTTACCCAGGCCGGTTCGGAAGTTTCCGCACTGCTGGGCCGTATGCCCTCTGCGGTTGGTTACCAGCCCACCCTGGCTACGGAAATGGGTATCCTGCAGGAGCGGATTACCTCCACCAAAAACGGCTCTATCACCTCCGTGCAGGCGGTGTATGTGCCGGCTGACGACTACACCGACCCGGCGCCTGCTACCACCTTTGCTCATTTGGACGCCACTACGGCTCTGGACAGAGGCATTGCGTCTTTGGGTATTTATCCTGCTGTTGATCCGCTGAACTCCACATCCCGCATTCTGACCCCGGAAGTGGTAGGCCAGGAACATTATGAAGTGGCCCGTGGCGTGCAGAGAATTCTGCAGCGGTACAAGGAATTGCAGGACATCATTGCCATTATGGGTATGGACGAACTGAGCGAAGAAGACAAACTCACCGTCAACCGGGCAAGAAAGGTCCAGAGATTCCTGTCCCAGCCCTTTGCAGTTGCGGAGCAGTTTACCGGTTATCAGGGTAAATATGTACCGCTGAAAGAGACTGTTCGGGGCTTCAAGGAGATCATAGAGGGTAAGCATGACCAGATTCCTGAATCTTGCTTCCTGTTTGCGGGCAGCATTGACGATGTGGTTGCTAAGTGGAAGGGGCAAGGCTGATGAATACCTTTCCTTTGACCATTGTAACCCCCGACGGCCTGCAATTTGAAGGGCAGGTACTGGAACTGATCGTTCGCACCACCACCGGAGATCTGGGCATTATGGCAGGGCATATGAACTGCGTTGCCCCTCTGGGTATGGGCCTTGCTACCGTGGTGACGGAAAGCGGCAAGCGCCACGCCGCCTGCATCGGCGGAATGGTGTCTGTACTGAAAGGATCTGTGAAATTGGTGCCCACCACCTTTGAATGGGCAGATAAAATCGATGTTGCCCGGGCGGAAAAGTCTGAGGTCCGGGCCAAGACCGTGATGGCGGATAAATCTTCCACAGACACGGATTTGCGTCTGGCGGAAGCACGGCTGAAAAGAGCGCTGGTTCGCCAGCGGGCAGCGGAATTTAAGTAAAAGAAAAGGGCGCACCGGTCGGTGTGCCCTTCTTTTTTGGGGAAATGGGGGATCGTATTATAACACTTCACCAAAGTAAAGCGATAAAGCGGTGGTGAATATTGTACAATGTGCCAAAGTTGCAAAAAAATGTAAAAAAACACTTTACAACTTTAATTTGGTAAAGTATAATACGGACATCAAACAAAACACGGAGGCAATCCTCCAAATAAGAAAGGAAATGAAAATTATGAAAAAGATTATTGCTCTGTTTTTGGCAGCCCTGATGCTGACCGCTTGTTTCGCCGGCTGCTCCAAGCCCGCAACCAACAATGACAACACTACCCCCTCCGACACCCAGCCCCAGGAAGAAGCAAAGACCGTAGTTGTTGGCTACACCATTTACGAGCCCATGAACTACAAGGATGAAAGCGGCAAGTTGGTCGGTTTCGATACCGAACTGGCTGAAGCAGTTTTCGGCAACCTGGGTTACAAGGTAATCTTCCAGGAAATCGACTGGAGCGCTAAGTACACCGACCTGAACTCCGGCGCGATTGACTGTGTATGGAACGGTTTCACCGCTAACACCTCTGACGATGACGGCATTGCTCGTGCAGAAAAGGTTGACTTCTCCTACAACTATATGGAAAACCGTCAGGTGATCGTGGTTAAGAATGATTCCGCTATTGCTACTGCTGCTGACCTGAACGGCAAGTCCGGCGCTGCTGAAGGCGGTTCTGCAGGTGAGACTTACGGCAAGACCTTTGAAGGCGCAAACATCAAGTCCTTCTCTTACCAGACTGACTGTCTGATGGAAGTCAACAGCGGCACTGCTGATTTCGCAGTTTTGGACGCACAACTTGCTAAGAGTTACTGCGGCAAGGGCGACTACGCAGACCTGAAGATCGTTGACGAACTGTCCAGCGATGTAGAGTACTACGCAATCGGCTTTAAGAAGGGCAGCGAACTGACTGCAAATGTAAACGCACAGTTGGATGCACTGGCTAAGGACGGCACCATTGCTACTCTGGCTGACAAGTATGGCGTTGCCAATACTGCTATTACCGACTTCGCTGATCAGAAGTAATTAAGCCTAATACAATTCCTCGATAACCGCAGACACCATCGTCTGCGGTTATCAGTGGGTTTATCACAAGTTACTATTGGAGAAACATATATGTCATTTATGGAAGTTACGGCTTTCCTGTTTGACGGCTTTCTGATCTCTTTGCTGATCTTCGCAGTAACGCTGATCTGTGGCGTGCCTCTGGGTTTGCCGATTGCGTTCTGCTCTATGAGCCGTTTTAAACCTGTCAAAGCCATATCAAAAATCGTGGTCTGGATTGTTCGGGGTGTTCCCCTGATGCTGCAGATTTTTATCATTTATTATGTACCGGGTTTGTTGTTTAATTTTCCTATGTTCAGCAAAGTGGACCGGTTCTTCTTTACCAACTACGGGATTGCTGACGCAGGACGGATTTTAGCGGTTCTCATCGCTTTTTCCATCAACTACGCCTGTTATTTCTCTGAGATTTATCGAGGTGGCATTGAGAGCATTTCCAAGGGACAATATGAGGCAGGTCAGGTGCTGGGTATGACAAAACGGCAGATTTTCCGCCATATCATTTTAAAACAGGTGATCCAGCGGATCGTACCTCCCATGTCCAACGAGATTATCACCCTGATCAAAGACACTGCCCTGGCCAACTGTATCGTGGTTTGTGAGATTATTAAGCAGGCCAAGGAATTGGCCGCAACCAAGGCGTTGGTTTGGCCGTTGTTCTACACCGGCGTATTCTATCTGGTATTTGTGGGATTGCTTACCATCGTACTGGGCAGAGTAGAAAAGAAACTCAGTTATTTCAGGAGTTAATATGGTACTGGAAGTTAAGAATATTAAAAAGAATTTCGGCAAGACAGAGGTGCTGAAAGGCGTTAGTTTTGCTTTGGAAAAGGGACAGGTGCTGGCCATTATCGGTTCCTCCGGCAGCGGCAAGACGACGCTGCTGCGATGTCTGAACTTTTTGGAGACGCCGGATGAAGGCGAGATTGTTGTGGGCGGCAAGCAACTGTTTGCTGCCGGTGTAAAATACACCGATGATCAGGTGCGGGAAAACCGGCTGCATTTCGGCTTGGTCTTCCAAAATTTCAACCTGTTTCCTCAGTATAATGTGCTGCAAAATGTGACCCTTGCGCCTACACTGCTGAAGAAGGGTACACCGGAAGAATTAGAGGCACAGGGTAAAGAGATATTGACCAAAGTGGGGCTTGCAGACAAACTGGCATCCTACCCCTGGCAGTTGTCCGGCGGTCAGCAACAGCGTGTGGCCATTGCCCGGGCGTGGGCGATGCATCCGGAGGTGCTGTGCTTTGATGAGCCTACCTCCGCATTGGATCCGGAATTGACCGGCGAGGTGCTGCGGGTCATTAAGGGTCTGAAGGGTGAGGACAGAACCATGATCGTGGTTACCCACGAAATGGATTTTGCCAAGAGTGTGGCGGATGTGATCATCTATATGGCCGACGGTGTGATCGAGGAGATGGGTACGCCGGAGGAAGTGTTTGAGAATCCCAAGAGCGAGAAGACGAGAGCCTTCCTGCAGGGATTCCAGGAATCTTTTTAACAGGAGGTAGAGAATATGAGTAAATCAGAACGAATTGCAGAACTCTACCGGGTGATTGCGTCCCTGTCTACGCCGGAGGAGTGTGAGATCCTGTTTGAAGATTTGTGTACGAAAAAAGAAGTGGAGAAGATGGCTGAGCGGATCTATGCCGCCAAGCAGTTGTTGGCCGGCAAGACCTACAATCAGGTGATGGCGGAATCGGATATCTCCTCTGCTACTTTGAGTCGGGTCTCCCGGTGTGTGCAGTACGGAGAAGGGTATTCCAAACTGCTGAAACAAGAATAAAATGTGCCGGGTACTGTTGTACCCGGCAGTTTTATTTGGTTACAGTCGGACTTCCACAGGGTTACCCAGAGCCATAGAGTCTGGTGTAACTGTGCAATCCACAGCAAGAATCTTGACACCGGCGGCAGCGGCTTCCCGCAGGGCTGCTCCAAAGGCAGGGTCAGTAGCATCGTTGGGGTGAAGATATTGTACGTTGGACATTTGAATGACGAACAGCACATAAGCACCGTAGCCATCGGCACACAGGCGTTTCAGTTCTTTCAGGTGCTTGACACCTCTTGCGGTGGGGGCGTCGGGGAAGGCGCAAATGCCGTCTGTTTCCAGGGTGACACCTTTCACCTCCAGAAAACAGGGCTTGCCGTCTTTGGTAAAAGAAAAGTCAAAGCGGGATTCTCCGTGGGTATGTTCCGGGCGGAGGTCTTTGATCTCTCCTAATCCGCCGGAGAGAAGCCACTCCTTGGCGGCGGTGTTGGGGGCTTGGGAGTCCATATTGATCAGCCGGTTGCCTTTTTCCACGGCGATCAGGTCGTAGCGGGTCTTGCGGGTGGGAGATTGGGTGTCCAGACACCACACCTTTGCCCCGGCAGGGAGCAGTTCCCGGCAGCGGCCGGTATTTTTTACATGGCAGACTTCTGTGTTGCCGTCGATCATAATATGGGCAATAAAGCGGTTAGGTCGCGCCAGAAATGTGCCAGATACCATTTTTCCGTATTCCATTGGCTATGCCCCCTTTCCACCATAGAATAACAGATTTTTGCCCCGTTGCCAAGGAAAAAGTGTTGACTTTTCCTGAAATTGTGCTATAATCAAATCCGTTCCACAAGGAGGCTTAGCTCAGCTGGTTAGAGCGCATGCTTCACACGCATGAGGTCGATGGTTCGAGTCCATTAGTCTCCACCAAAAAAGAAAGACCACCCCAAGAGGGTGGTTTTTCTTTTTGGTATGGCATTCAAATAAATGGACTCGAAAGGCGGCACTTGGCAAGTGTCCGGTGGACACTTGCAACCGCCGTGGCTTTTCCGCAGAAAAGCGAGTCCATTAGTCTCCACCAAAAAAGAAAGACCACCCCAAGAGGGTGGTTTTTCTTTT